>CAYWOM010000210.1:0-4144 GCA_964459905.1 uncultured Polaribacter sp.
ATTTTAAAGGTATTCCGCTTACAGATGATTTATTTTTACAAGATAATTTAAATGATTTTATAGCAGATGGCCGTAAAACATGGCGTTTGGTAAGAAATAGAATTGCTGAAATCTTTGATGTAACCAACGGAAATTTAAGAGATAATGCTGTTCATAAAGAAAAAATTATTTTTAGAATGGACGAAGTAGAAATGTTGTTGCCTGTTGCTGTGGGAGATTATACAGATTTCTACGCCAGTAAAGAACACGCCACAAATGTAGGTTCTTTATTTAGAGATCCAGAAAATGCCTTATTGCCAAATTGGTTGCATGTTCCTATTGGTTATCATGGTAGAAGTTCTTCTATTATTCCTTCTGGAACACCAGTTAGAAGGCCTTATGGACAAACAAAACCTTCTGATGGATCTAATACTCCAAATTTTGAACCAAGTAAATTAATGGATTTTGAATTAGAAATGGCTTTTATAACTACAGATGCAAATGTTTTAGGTGAAAGAATACCAATTGAAGAAGCAGAAGAATATATTTTTGGTTTGGTGCAATTTAACGATTGGTCTGCAAGAGATATTCAGGCTTGGGAATATGTTCCTTTAGGACCATTTTTAGGGAAAAATTTTGCCTCAACAATTTCCCCTTGGATTGTAACTTTAGATGCCTTAGAGCCTTTTAGAACAGACAATCCTAAACAAGTTCATAAACCGCTATCTTATTTAAAGCAAAAAGGAAAAGGAAGTTATGACATTCATTTACAAGTTGGAATTAAACCAGAAAATGGACAAGAAACCGTGGTTGCAAATTCTAATTTTAAATATATGTATTGGACTATGGCGCAACAATTAGCACACCATACTGTAAATGGTTGTCCTGTAGAATCTGGAGATATGATGGGTTCTGGAACTATTTCTGGCCCTACAAAAGATAGTTATGGTTCTATGTTAGAATTAACTTGGCGTGGGCAAAACCCACTAAAATTAAGAGACGGAACAACACGTAAATTTATAAATGATAATGATACCGTAATTATGCGTGCACATTGTAAAAACGATAAAGTACGTATTGGTTTTGGCGAATGTGTTGGTAAGGTTTTACCTGCTAAATAATAGTTTTAAAGTATCTTAATTTTTTGGGTATTTAAAATTTTAGTTATTAATTCAAAAAAGATGGTAATTTAGTTGCCATCTTTTTTTTTATGATTTATTATGATATTTAGCATATTGGTTAACAGGTTATTAAAAACAAAAAATGGAAATTGAAAATGGCTTAATAAAACGAGAAATTCAAAAGATAATTTTACTTTTAAATAGTTTAATTGAAAAAATTAGCGGAATTAATTCAAATAATACTAAAAGTAAAATCGGGGATATTAATGAAGTGTTAAAAAATAAATTTGACTTATGATTAACAAGAATAAGCAAAATGTAAAATTTATAGAACACATTTCGGAATCAAACGAATTACACGTTGAAAAAATATCGAAATTAATCTATGAAATTGTTTTTAAAACAGAATTGGTTGATTTTAGAAAAAATTTTGAAAAAACTAAAATTATTAAAAAAGGAGTTCTAATATTTGACTTTATAAATGAAAAATCAAAAACCACTCAAAATAAGGGTTCATTTTTGAATATAAGAATTCAAAATTAAAAAAAATATTATTACACAAGCTTTATAAATATTTGAATAAATATCAACAAAAAAACTCCTAAATTTCTTCAGGAGCTTTTACAGTTTATTAGAATAATTTTAAGCGTTTTGTTTTTTAATTAAATTTAGAGCAGAACCTTCATTATACCATTCTATTTGTCCTTGATTATAAGTATGGTTCGCAAGAATAATATCTTTAGATCCATCTGCATGAACTACCTCTAAAGTTAAAGGTTTTCCTGGAGAAAATTTATTTAAATCTACAAAGTTAAAAGTATCATCTTCTTGAATTAAATCATAATCTGCTTCATTTGCAAACGTTAAACCTAACATTCCTTGTTTCTTTAGGTTTGTTTCATGAATTCTTGCAAAAGATTTTACTAAAACTGCCGCTACACCTAAATGTCTTGGCTCCATAGCAGCATGCTCTCTAGAAGAACCTTCGCCGTAATTATGATCTCCAACAACAATAGTATTTATATTAGCAGCTTTATAAGCTCTTGCTGTTTTTGGTACTGCATCATGCTCACCATCTAACTGACTTTTTACAAAGTTAGTTTTCATGTTATATGCATTTACAGCTCCAATTAAACAGTTGTTAGAAATATTGTCTAAGTGCCCTCTGTAACGCAACCAAGGTCCTGCCATAGAAATATGGTCTGTAGTACATTTGCCGTGTGCTTTTATTAGTAATTTTACTCCAGATAAATCATTCCCTAAAGGAGTAAAAGGTGTTAACAATTCTAATCTTTCAGATTCTGAGTTTACATTAATTATAACGCCGCTTCCATCTTCTTCTGGTGCTAAATAGCCATCGTCTTTTACTTCAAAACCTTTTGGGGGTAACTCCCAACCCGTTGGTTCATCTAACATTACTTCTTCACCATTTTTATTGATTAAAGTATCTGTTATAGGATTAAAATCTAAACGACCTGCAATGGTAACTGCTGCAACCATTTCTGGTGATGCAACAAATGCATGCGTATTAGGATTACCATCTGCACGTTTTGCAAAGTTTCTATTAAATGAATGAATAATAGAGTTTTTTGGTGCGTTTGAAGGGTCAGAATACCTTGCCCACTGACCAATACAAGGGCCACAAGCATTTGTAAAAATCTTTGCATCTAATTGTTCAAAAACGCCTAAAATTCCATCTCTATCTGCTGTATAACGTACTTTTTCTGATCCTGGATTAATTCCAAATTCAGCTTTAATACCTAAATTTTTGTCTAAAGCTTGTTGTGCAATAGAAGCTGCTCTCGATAAATCTTCGTAAGAAGAGTTTGTACAAGAACCTATTAAACCCCATTCTACGTTTAACGGCCAATCGTTTTTATTAGCAATTGCAGTCATATCTGACCCAGCTTTAGTAGATAAATCTGGCGTAAAAGGTCCGTTTAATAAAGGGCTTAATTCTGATAAATTAATTTCTATAACTTGGTCGAAATAAGTTTCTGGATTTGCATATACTTCTGCATCACCTGTTAAATAATCTTTTACTTTATTTGCTGCATCTGCAACATCGCTTCTATCTGTGGCGCGTAAATATCGTTCCATAGATTCATCATAACCAAATGTTGATGTTGTTGCACCAATTTCGGCACCCATATTACAAATAGTACCTTTCCCTGTACAAGACATTGCAATAGCACCTTCTCCAAAATATTCTACAATAGCACCTGTTCCTCCTTTTGCAGAAACAATACCAGCTACTTTAAGAATTACATCTTTTGGGGCAGTCCAACCAGAAAGTTTTCCTGTTAACTTTACTCCTATTAATTTCGGGAACTTTAATTCCCAAGCCATTCCTGCCATAACATCTACAGCATCTGCTCCACCTACTCCAATAGCAACCATTCCTAATCCACCTGCATTTACTGTGTGAGAATCGGAACCAATCATCATTCCTCCTGGAAATGCATAATTTTCTAAAACTACTTGATGTATAATACCTGCTCCTGGTTTCCAAAAACCTAAACCGTATTTATTAGAAACAGATTCTAAAAAATTAAAAACTTCATTACTAGTGTTTAGCGCAGATTGTAAATCTGTACTTGCTCCGTTTTTTGCTTGAATTAAATGATCACAGTGTGTTGTTGTAGGTACTGCAACTTTAGTTTTACCAGCTTGCATAAATTGTAATAATGCCATTTGTGCAGTTGCATCTTGTAAAGCAATTCTATCTGGTGCAAAATCTACATAGTCTTTTCCTCTTACAAAAGCATTTGCAGGAGTTCCGTCCCATAAGTGAGAATACAGAATTTTTTCTGCTAATGTTAAGGGGTTTCCAGTAATTTTACGAGCAGCATCTACACGTTCTACAACGTTTGAATACACTTGTTTGATCATATCAATGTCAAAAGCCATATTATTTTTAGTTTAAAAATTTTAGTAAAACAAAACTACATTTTTTATATCAATATTAAAAGATAAATAATAGATAGGTGTAATTAATGAATAAATAAAAGTTATTTTAAAAAACGTTGAATTTTAATCAACAA
>CAYWOM010000211.1:0-4139 GCA_964459905.1 uncultured Polaribacter sp.
TGATTTTCAGTAAGATGGACAACTTTTATTCTTTAAATCATAATGCACAACGGGTGGAAATATAAAAATAAAGACTATTTGTTTAAACAAGAGCTAATTTACCAAAGTACTAGCTTTTCATTTACTGGGTAGTTTTTATAAAAGTACTATGTGTAGGGCTATTACTTTTATATTAAGTTAAATACCCAAAAATCAATAGAAAAAAATACAACTAATTAGTTGTCGTTTATGCAGTTGCATTAACGGTAGCTGTTTTGTATTTAGATTTCTTTATAAAAGAACTGTTTTAGTAAAATAAAATGCAATACCAATTGTGTTTTTATAGATTAGTATGTTGTTTATTTTGAATGAGTTAGGTTTCTATATTTTCAATTCCAGTTTTAGATCAAGCAAATACTTCTAATACCTGTCATTAAATCTTAACTTTTTTATTTTTTATAAATCAGTTTTAATCAATATACAAAACAATAAAAAATAAAAAAATAGTTTCTATTAGTGTTAAAATGATAAAAAGTAAAGTATTTATTCTCATAAAACAATATATTTGAAATCCTTATAATAATACAACCTTTAATGAAGTTAACTTACTTAAGATTATTTTTTTTGTGTCTAGCTTTTTTTTCATTAAAAAATAACGCTCAAGAAACACTACCTATATATCAAGATTATTTATCTGATAATGTTTATTTACTACATGCTTCTGCTGCAGGAATAGGGAATTCTAGCAAATTGCGCTTTACGGCCAGACAACAATGGGCAGGTATACCAGATGCACCAGCTTTACAAACCATAAGTTATCATTCTAAATTTAGTGAATATTCTAACGCCGGTTACGGTTTTGTTTTGTTCAATGATAAGAATGGGTATCATTCTCAAAAAGGAGTTCAAGGAACGTATGCTTATCATTTACCACTTAGTGACGGCAGAATATTTGAACAGCTTTCTTTTGGTTTATCTTTTACTTTTGTGCAAAATCAATCTGATCAAAGATCATTTACTGGAGATTTACCAGGTGTTGTAAGCCAAGTTATAGAAAGCACAAGTTATTACAATGCAGATTTTAGTGTTGGTTATCATAAAGGAGGTTTCTCATCTTATTTTACAGTTAAAAACTTACTATTAACCGCAAAGAACAATTTAAACATTCAAGAACCTTTAGATTTAAGAAACTATATATTTTCTGCAGGATACTATTTTGGTAATGATAATAACTTTATTCAATTAGAGCCATCTCTTATGGTTCAATTAAGAGAGAGTACTGGGCAAAGAATTGCAGATTTTAATATTAAAGCCTACAGAACTGTTGCTAATACTCAGTTTTGGGCAGCGCTTTCTTATAGAAGAAGTTTTGATGTAAACGCTATTGAAAATTCTCAATTTGTTTCACCAATAGTAGGTATTAATTATAACAATTTAATGTTTTCTTACACCTACACAAGCCAAATGAACGAGACTGTTTTAACTAGTTCTGGTTTTCATCAAATTACTTTAGGAGCTAATTTATGGACCAGAGAACAGAGAGGAGCTGCTTGTCCAAATATTAACTCAGCTTTTGGTGGTTTCTAAAAATCTTTTTCATTAATTTTTATTTCTTTGTTTTTATCAGAAATTAACATTTCTAACACATTTTTATCTTTATTGATATAAAATTGATGAAGCGCAATACGATTTTCATTATTTATTAGCTTGCGGTTTTCTAGTACAGCTTTTGTTTGCTTTGCAACTGCTTGTCCAGAGTCTATAATCTGAATTTTTTTACCAATAATACTTCTAATTTGAGGAATTAAATAAGGATAATGTGTGCATCCCAAAACCAAACAATCTATTTTTTGTTGCGTTAAATGGTTTAAATAAGCTGTTAATAGCTTTGTCATTTTGTTTGAATGAAGCTGCCCCGATTCAATCAACGCTACCAAGCCTTTTCCTTCCTGCTCTTTTACAATAACTTGTTTATTAATAGTGCTAGCTGTTTTTTCAAATAACGCGCTATTAAGGGTTCCTTTTGTGGCTAAAATTCCAATAATATTATTTTTTGTTTTTAAAGACGCTGGTTTTATTGCTGGCTCAATTCCAATAAACGGAACATTATAAGTTGCTCTTAATATTTTAATTGCATTTGTTGTAGCAGTATTACATGCAACTACAATTATTTTACAGTTTTGTTTTAATAAGAACTCTGTATTTTTTATAGATAAGTTAATAATTTCTTGTTTACTTTTTTCACCATAAGGTGCATTTTTACTATCCGAAAGATAGATGGTGTTTTCAAAAGGTAAAAGAGTTGTTATTTCTTTCCAAATAGAGGTTCCACCCACACCAGAGTCAAAAATACCAATAGAAGAATTAGTTAATTGCATAGTTGTAAAAATAAAAAAACCTACTTTAAAAAGTAGGTTTTTGATATATTATTAAAAGTAGTTTTTTTAGAAACCTAATTTAGCTTTTACAGCGCTAAATAAATCATCACCTTTTTTAACTAAAACACCTTTACCTACAGAAGCATCTAATACATATAAAACACCTTTAGTAGCAGCAACTTCTTCGATAGCTTTTTGAGCTTTTTGAATAATTGGTCCTAACTCATCATTTTGCTTTTTCTGCATATCTTGATAAGCAAATTGTCTTGCTTGTTCGTATTTTTCGCCTTCTTGTCTTAATTCAACTGCTCTTCTATCGTTTTCTTCTTTGGTTTGAGTTTTAGACTCAGCAACATATTTTTGTCTTTTAGCTTCTAACTTTTTACCCAATCCTTCAATTTCATCTTGGTAGGTTTTTCCTAGCTTTTCTATATCTAATTTTAAGGCTTTAGTTTGCGGCATTTCTGCTACCAGTTTTTCGAAGTCTATATGACCTATTTTTTGTGCATTTGCAACACCATTTACTCCTAAAGTAAATACAGCAATTAATAGTAATGTTTTTAAATTTTTCATTCTTGTTTTGATTTAATTATTATTTTGGTCTATTATTTTAATTATCTTTTTTTGCAGCTTCTTTTTTCTTTCTAGCAGCTTCTTTCTTTTCTCGTAATAATTTTCTTTTTTCGTCTCTTGCTTTTTGTAGGGCTTCTCTTTTATTAGCTATGGCTATTTTTTTTGCCTCGTTGGCTGCTATTTTTTTAGTCCTAGCATCTTCTTTTTTTGTAACAACTTCTTTTTGTCTTGATGTTAGTTCTTTTTTCGGAGCCTCTTTTTTAGCCTTCTTTTTTTCGTTCTTCTCATCAACTAATCTTGTTCTATTTATGGTTGATAAAATTAATTCGCTAATATCGTATTTTTTATTGGAAAAAAGCATTACTAAATCACTAGATTTATCAAAAACAAAATCATATTTTTTTCTTTTTGAAATACTCTGTATAGCGTTGTAAACTTGATCTTGTATTGGCTTTACTAATTGCTTTCTTACTAAAAACATATCTCCATTAGGCCCAAAGTATAAAGATTCTAACCTTCTTAATTCTGCTTGTTTTAAGGTTATTTCTTCTTCTTTTTCTTCAATGAGGTCTTTTGTTAGAATTGCTTTTTCGTTTGCTAAATCAGATTTTAAGACTTCTATGTGTCTTGCTTGCTTATCTAGCTTACTTTTCCATTTTGCCACTTTAGCATTTATGGTGTTTTGAGCTTCTAAATATTCTGGAACATTCTCTAGAATGTATTCCATGTCTATATAAGCTATTAATTGATTTCTTTGCGACCAAGAATTTGTTACGGTAAATAAAAGAACTGTTACTAAAAATATTTTTTTCATTATTATAATGTATTTAGAAAAAACCATGCCAAAAAAAATTTTAACAATACAAATGTACCGTTTTCTTAGAATTGTCTTCCAATAATAAAATGTGTTTGCCAGCCAGATTTTACAGTTTCTCCTGGTAAAGGATCAAATCCGTGTGCAAAATCGATTCCTAATAAACCAAATGCAGGCATAAAAATTCGTACACCTAATCCTGCTGAACGTTTTAATTCAAACGGATTAAACGTATCAAAATTGTCATAAGAATTACCTGCTTCTAAAAAACCTAATGTATAGATAGATGCAGAAGGAGAATCTGTTATAGAATAACGCAATTCCATCTGAAATTTATTATAAATAGTACCACCATCCAAAGAAGATAACCTATTGTTTTCATACCCTCTTAAACC
>CAYWOM010000212.1:0-4114 GCA_964459905.1 uncultured Polaribacter sp.
GATTTTATAAATTATAATGTAGATGCAATGATTTGTGGAAGTGGTTTTAATGGTTTGTGTAGAGATTCATCAGAAGAAAATAACAAACGATTTTAAATCCAAATAATTTCAAAAACCTTAAACGTAAGCAGTAAAAGTATTTAAATATTAGAATGAAGAAATCAGGTTTTTTTTGGGTAAGTTTTGCAGACTTAATGACGAGTCTCTTTTTTATTATGCTGGTCTTATATGTAATTTCATTTGCTATTCTTCAGTCCAAACAAGGTGTTTTAGAAGCACAGGCAAAGCAACTCAATGAAATAAAAAATGTACAAAAAGCGATTGAGAGTTTAGATAGCACTTACTATCATTTCGATTCCGAAAATAAAAGGTACAAGTTAAATATTGATGTGCGTTTTAAGTCAAATAGTTCAAATATCTGGGACATTCCTAAAAGGACTAGAGTAGACCTTGGAAATGCGGGAAAAAATTTATATGATAAAGTAAAAAGTATTATTGATACTAGTAAAACTATAGATTACTTGCTTATTATTGAAGGGAACGCACAAAGATTTAATGAAAACTGGATTAAGAATCCTAATATGGGGTACAATTTAAGTTATAAGAGGGCTCTCTCTTTATTTAATTATTGGAAACAAATTGGTGTTGACTTTAATAAATTAGGAAATCAATGTGAGGTTATCATTGCAGGTAGTGGCTATTTTAGTCAATCTAGAGATGAAAAATATGAAAATAACAATCGACGCTTTACAATACAAGTAACTTCTAAAGTCGGCAAGTTTTTAAACCAAATAGAGCCAGTAAACAAAACAGAAATTGATAAAAATAAAACCACCTTTTTTCAAAAAATATTTAATTAATTATGAACTATAAAGTAATTATTTTTCTATCAATATTAGCATTGACTCTCTTTTTAAATTCATGTAATAGTTGCTCTAGGTCAGGGAGAGCAAAAATAATTGCAATGGCACAGAAAGAGGCGGGTAAAAAAAACACCATACCAGAACCTAATACTATTATAAAAAATTTGAATCCTCAAATTATTGATATTGAAGACATTGTAACCCCTATAGAAAAAGTGAATATAAATAAGGAATTGGTTAGAAATAAAATTCCTCCTGCTGTAGGTAACCTAATTCAAGTAGAAGGATTAGTATTAAAAGAGGTGTCAGAATTAAATATTAAGTTAAATACAAGTGGATCTCAAGTAGAACAAATTGTAGCGATGCAGAAATATATACATAAGAATTGGCATTATATTTATGATCCCGTTACAGGAAAAGATACCTGGAGATCGGCAGAAGCAACACTATCGTTAAAATACAAAGGTCAATATTCAGGGGATTGTGATGATTTTGCAATTTTAATGGCTTCTATTGCTAGACAGATAGGGTTAAGGTCTAGAATGGTTGGTGGGTTTGATGGTGATAGTGGACATGCTTTTGCAGAATTTTTACTTCCGGAAAAAGAAGCTAATAATAACTATCTAAAAGGTAAGGACTATAGGAACGATACTTCTGGAAAATGGGTGAGCTTAGATTGGTTTAAAGGAGAAAATCACAATAAATATACTTCTAATATTAAAATATATGAAGACATATAGTTTTAAGAAAAAAACCTAATATCTATGCTTAATATAATTAAAAACCGATAAATTAGGGTAAATATTTTTTTCTCAATTAACGTTTGGTTATTGTGTAATCAATATTTTTTTTTAATCTAGATGAAATTTCACCTGAATTATATAAAATCATGACTATTTAAGTTGTTTTTTTTGATAATGAAAATACAACTATGTATAAAGATAAAGACAATAGTGAAACTACGTTGGTTGGTTTTTAAATTTGATAAAATGAAAACATCTAAATATTTTATAATAGACAACCAATTCGAAAAAATGAATTCCGTAATTTCTTTAATATTGGCGATTATTTTGCTGAGTATACTTCCAATTTCATGTACCTCAAAAAGCAAACAAAACCTACAGATCAAGACTACTAATTTTACTGCTGTAAAACAGATGAAACTAGTAAAAAAAAACATAAGTAACAAGAACAGTATTAAAATTGCTACTTGGAACATCCAAAACCTAGGTGGCACAAAAAACGATCAAGAAATTCTTCAAATAGCAAAAATTATTAAAGATTTTGATGTGGTTGCCATACAAGAGGTGGTTGGTAAAGACCCCAAAGGAGCCCAAGCAGTTGCAAAAATATGGAATGAATTAAACAGAATGGGCAGTAAATGGGATTATCGAATTAGTAATCGTACAAAAAGCCCTTCTGCCAATATGAGCGAGCGCTATGCTTTTATTTGGAAAACGTCTAGGCTACGCTTAGTAAACAAGCCTTATTTAGATAGTGCTCTGGAAGATCTCTGTGTTAGAGAGCCATATATAGCGAAATTTACAGCAAAAAAGATGGACGATTCTTTTTTCCTAATAAACTACCATTCAAGAGTACATAGTCAAAATCCAGAAGAAGAAATTAAATATTTTAAGGAATACCCTGAAAGATTAAAATCAGAAAACATTATTATTGCTGGTGATTTTAATTTGAATGAAAGGCATTCGGTTTGGAACAATCTCTATGCTATGGGTTTTAAAGCATCTCTTCAAAACTCTCCCACCACCTTAAAACGAAAATGTAAATTTGGAAAATATTTAAGTCACTCTATTGATAATATTTATTTCAATGCTAGGCAGTTTACATCAATTAATTCTGGTAAAATAGATTTTGTTACTAATTGTGAAAACCTTACCAATGCCAGATTTTTATCGGATCATTTGGCTGTTTTTAATGAGTTTTCCTTTAATTAATATAGATAATTATCTAGAATCACTTTTGTACTTTAAAAAAAAATCATCCTATTTAATTTTTGAGATTCATCTTATTTGGTATTCTACTCTTTGTCGTATTTCTTATTTTATTACTTGCGCTTGGGCAGATAAAAATAACGCTTTTTAGGAATGACCTACGAAGCTTTAAATGTTCTTTTTTAATTATTCATCATTAAATCATTTTCTAGATACCTTTTTATATTTTCTATATTAAAAAAATAAAATACAAGGTAATTAAGGGATGAATAATTAAAAAAAAAGAACAGCTTATGCAGAGTTGGAGAATTTGGAGTGACTCAAGCCGATAAATATTTTGAGACTTTCTTTGAATATTTTGAGATAATAGCAAAAAGTCCATTTTCATTTGAATCAGTCGATTATATAAAGATTGATTATAGACGTTTTGTATGTGGATTTGATAGTATTTATTACAAAATACCAGAAAATAATATTGTTGAAATTATGGCTATAATTGGAAAACAAGACTTACAGAATATTCTATATTCTGAAAAAATACAGTTGCTTAACAATGCGAAAAAAAAATTATTGGTAAAAGCCTATTTACGAAATCCCTCGCAGGCTTTATATCTGTGTTTTATTTACTATATTTAATACTTAACTAACACAACAAATCTTACACCGGACGTTTTGATGCTATAAGCAATCGTAAACTAATTTTGTTTTTTACCAAATTAACAAAAGGCAACAAGCAATTCTATGAGTTAAGGAAGTGTGCCCACTTTGTGAAGATTTTACCCAGTTAAACGAGGTAAGTGAAATGTCTAGTTTAACTAATTTGTTCCAGTAATTTGTACTGTTTATTCACTAAATCAGTACGGGTTTTCCCATTCGGTTCTTCTTTTAATTTTTCTTTTATGGCAATAAATTCATCCGCAAACGCCATAAAGCTATCACTTTTTACGAAAGCATTTAACCATTCAGCAAAATTTTTCAATGCATCTTGGTTTTTAGTATATTTAAAATTCGCTGCTAGTTGTTCATATTCCCAGTTAGAAGCCTCAGACTTGTTATATTGAAGGAATTCTTTCGCTAGGAATTTGTCTAACAAATATGTATTGGCATAAAAGGTCTGCTTCACTTTATTTTCAGCTAATTTTAGTCTTTTCGTTTTAAACAATGTAATGGCCCATTCAAATATAAAAACCGGGTGTCCAGCATCATCAGGAAAATTTTTGTTAAACCAATTAAAATACCGCAAGCTACCGGTATAGTCTTGTATTTGTAAATATAATTCGGGAGGCATATAACGCATTC
>CAYWOM010000213.1:0-4090 GCA_964459905.1 uncultured Polaribacter sp.
AGTAAAGAAAATTACTTGTAACATTGCCTTATTATTACTCATAGCACTTACTGCATTGTCTGGCACCATATCTACTACAAATTGCAACGGGCCGCTACTTTGCTGTCTATTTGCTTCAGAAATTTTGTCTGCAATGCTAGAACTTTTTGCATAGGTATTTTTTAATTTATCTATGGTTTCTTGAGAAATCCCGTCTCCTGGTTGAATAATATTAACCAAAGCTAAACCTATTGTTATGGCAACCACTGTAGTACCAATATAAATAAGCATGGTTCT
Organism: uncultured Polaribacter sp.; assembly: GCA_964459905.1. Lineage (GTDB taxonomy): Bacteria > Bacteroidota > Bacteroidia > Flavobacteriales > Flavobacteriaceae > Polaribacter. Next base: position 277 of record CAYWOM010000213.1, read on the forward strand.
AATACCAATATTTTTAAATTTAGAAATATCTTTTAAATCTGAAATTCCTTTAATTAATGATGCAACTATTAACGGTACAGCAATTAATTTTAATAATTTTACAAAAATTGTACCTAAAGGTTTTATCCAATCTGCAACAAAATCTTGCCATTCAAATTTAAGTGCTAGAAACCCAAAAAGGATACCGAGAACCATTCCTATTAAAATTTTCCAGTGTAATGCTAGTTTTTTCATTAAATTGTTTAAAAATTATTTAGAATTTGAAAGGTAAAAAAAATAAAGCAAACATCAACGTGACTTTATTTGTATCTTGTGTCAAATTTTTAGAAAGTATATATTAATTATTTAAAAAAAACAAAAATGGCAGGAATTTTAGATTTATTAAACAGCGATTTAGGAAAACAAATTATCTCAGGGGTTTCTGGTTCTACAGGAAACGATTCTAGCAAAACAAGTAGTGTTTTAACTATGGCATTACCCGTTTTAATGAAAGCAATGGAAAGAAATGCTGCTTCGCCAGAAGGTGCAGAAGGTTTAATGAATGCTTTGTCTAATAAACATGATGGAAGTATTTTAGATAATTTAGGTGGTTTATTTGATGGTGGAGTTGAAGAAAACGTAACACAAGACGGCGCAGGAATTTTAAGCCATATTTTAGGAAATAAACAACAAGGTGTAGAACAAGTAATTGGGCAAAAAGCAGGAATTGATGCTGGCGCTGTTGGTAACATTTTAAAAGTTGCAGCACCTTTATTAATGGGTGTTTTAGGAAAGCAAAAAAGTGAGCAAAATGTTAGTAACTCTGCAGATTTATCTGGTCTTTTGGGTGGTTTATTAGGTGGTAATGAAACTAAAAACGAACAAAATTTTCTAGAAAAAATATTAGATGCCGATGGTGATGGAAGTGTAATTGATGATGTTGCAGGTATGCTTTTAGGCGGAAATAAAAAAGAATCTGGTGGACTTGGTGGTTTATTAGGCGGTCTTTTTGGAAAGTAAAATTTTATAAAAACAAGCATAAAAAAGCTCAAACATTTATTTGTTTGAGCTTTTTGTTTATAAAATAAGCTAAAGTATTATACGTTTGTTTTATAACAAGATTTATAAATTTCTTCATAAACTGGCAAAATATTTTCTAATGAGAAACGCTTGGTGTGTTTTTTAGCATTCTCTTTAAATTGTTCTAAAACAGCATCGTCTTTTAAAATAGAAATTGCATTTTTTGCCATATCTTCTACATCGCCTAAATTACTTAAATAACCAGTAACACCATGAATATTAACTTCTGGTAAACCTCCTGTATTTGTAGAAATAACAGCTGTTTTTGCAGCCATAGCTTCTAAAGCTGCTAAACCAAAACTTTCTGTTTGCGATGGTAATAAAAACACATCTGAATAACATAAAATTTTTGCTACCTCAGAGCTGTTTCCAAGAAATAAAACATCGTTAGATATCTTTAATTTATTGGCTAAATTTTCGGCTTTTATTCGTTCTGGACCTTCACCAACTAATAATAATTTTGAAGGGATTTTTTTTCGAACTTCATAAAAAATTCTAATTACATCTTCTACTCTTTTTACTGGCCTAAAGTTACTAATATGTGTTAAGATTCTTTCATTAGGTTTTGCAATTGCAGCTCTTTTACATTTTTGTTGATGTGCTTTGTCGTACTTTTCGGTATCAATAAAATTATAAATAACTTTAATATCGTTTTTAATAGTAAATAATTCGTTGGTTGTTTGTTTTAAATTATTTGAAACAGCTGTAACAACATCAGAATTATTAATACTAAATTCTACGGCTGTTTTATACGTTGGATGACTACCCACCAAGGTAATATCTGTACCATGTAAAGTAGTTACTACTTTTACATTTAAGCCTTTTTCTTTTAACATTTGTTTTGCCATAAATGCAGCATAGGCATGCGGAATTGCATAATGCACGTGCAAAACTTCTAGCTCGTGTTTTTGTACAACTTCTACCATTTTACTAGACAAAGCTAATTCGTATGGTTGGTATTGAAACAGTGGATATTCTTCAATTAAAACTTGATGAAAATGCAAATGATGAGAAATAAAATCTAACCGAACTGGCTGATTATAGGTAATAAAATGAACTTCGTGCCCTTTATCTGCCAATGCCATTCCTAACTCCGTAGCTACTACTCCACTTCCGCCAAATGTTGGATAACAAACGATTCCTATTTTCATAATTTATAAAAGAATTAAATGATTGAAAAATTAAATAAACTAATACTTAACTTATCTGTTGTAAATATAAAGGTATTCTTACATTTTTATTATTAAAATTTTGAATGATTCAAAAATTAAAAACAACTTAATTGTAAAAAAAGAGCTTTTCATTTAAAATGAAAAGCTCTTTAATATTTAAATATTTTAATAAGATTAGTAATCTCCTAAGGTTGCAGGGTTTTGAGCTAATGCATTTTCTAATTGCTCATCACTTGGCGCTTTACCATGCCATGCGTGTGTATGCATCATAAAATCTACACCATTACCCATTTCTGTATGTAACAAAATACAAACAGGTTTTCCTTTACCTGTTAATGATTTAGCTTTTGCTAAACCTGCTAAAACAGCCTCAATATCATTTCCTTTTTCAACCTCTAAAACAATCCAGTCAAAAGCTTCAAATTTTGCTTTAATGCTTCCCATAGGTAAAACATCATCTGTTGCTCCATCAATTTGTTTTCCGTTTAAATCTATGGTTGCAATAATATTGTCTACCTTTTTTCCGGATGCATACATTATTGCTTCCCAGTTTTGGCCTTCTTGCAACTCTCCATCACCATGTAAAGAATACACTATTTTATCATCTCCATTTAATTTTTTGGCTTGTGCAGCACCTAAAGCAACAGACAAACCTTGGCCTAAAGAACCAGATGCAATTCTAATTCCTGGCAAACCTTCGTGCGTTGTTGGATGACCTTGTAAACGAGAATCTAACAATCTAAATGTTGCTAATTCTTCTACCGGAAAAAAACCACTATGCGCCAAAACACTGTAATAAACAGGAGAAATATGACCGTTTGATAAAAAGAATAAGTCTTCATTTTTACCATCCATTTTAAAATCTGTAGAATACTCTAAAACTTCTTGATATAGGCAAGAAATAAACTCTGCACAGCCTAAAGAACCTCCTGGATGACCAGAATTTACTTTATGAACCATGCGTAAAATATCTCTACGAACTTGTTGTGTAAAATCTTGTAATTGTTGTGTTGTTGACATTTTGTGATTTTATTTTATAAACACAAAAATACAAAAGTGAATGGATTAGAAATCTTTTTCTAAAGTATTTATTCGATAATTATTAACAGAATAATTTGTAGCAATCATCATTGCCTATTACGTTGCAATTTTTAATTTAAATGAACTAAACTATAGACACTCTACTTGCTTCTTGGCAATGACTATATTTTATGTTTTTTTCTTTTTCTTTTTAGCCGCTGGAAACAATACATTATTCAGAATCAAACGATACCCTGGTGATGTTGGGTGCAAATCTAATTCTGTTTTTGGGTCCCCAACTCGGTGTGTATAGTCTTCTGGATCATGGCCTCCATAAAAGGTAAACATGCCTTTTCCTTTAGTACCATGAATATAACGTGCTTCTCTATTTACATTGTTTTCGCCTAAAACCAATACGTTTGTTTTTACTGTACTTCTATCAAAAGAAGTAGTTTGTCCCATAAAGCCTTTTACCAAAGTGGTGTGGTTTTGGGTTAACATGGTTGGTACAGGATCCCATTTTGCAGAGAATTCTACCAATGAAAAATAGTCGGATGTTTTTG
>CAYWOM010000214.1:0-4082 GCA_964459905.1 uncultured Polaribacter sp.
CAACAAAAAAACCTCTTTAAACGACGCATTACGTGAGTATGATGTAGCTGTTTAATTAAAAAAATGCAATGACAAAGATTACGGCAATTATTCCTACACTTAATGAAGAAATTCATATAGAAGCAGCTATAGCATCTGTTAGTTTTGCAGACGAAATTATTGTAATAGATTCTTATAGTACAGATAAAACGCTAGAAATAGCTAGTAAACTTAATGTAAAAATCATCAAACGAAAGTTTGATGATTTTTCTACTCAAAAGAATTTTGCAATTAAGGCTGCTAAACATTCTTGGATATATATATTAGATGCAGATGAACGCGTAACTCCAGCAGTTGAAAAAGAAATTTTAGAAGCGGTTAAAGACCCAAAAGATTTTGTGGGTTTTTATGTTAGACGAACTTTCTTTTTTATGGATAGAAACATAAAATATGGCGGTTGCCAAAGAGATAAAGTTATTAGATTGTTTTTAAAAGAAAACTGTAAATACAATGGTCTTGTTCATGAAACTATTACAGCAAAAGGAAAGTTGGGTTTTTTTAAAAACAGAATAGATCATTTTTCTTATAAAAGCTACAATCATTATATTTCTAAAATGAATCATTATGGTGCTTTACGGGCTAAGCAATATTTTAAGCAAGGTAAAAAAGTAAATTTTTTGTTTCATATTTTAATAAAACCACCTGCTAGGTTTTTTATTCATTATATAATTAGACTCGGTTTTTTAGACGGTTTTGCCGGACTAATTTTTGCAAAAACTCAGGCTTATGGTGTTTTAACAAAATATGTAAAACTATGGTTGTTAAATAAAGGAATTAAGGAAAATTAATTAGTTTTATAAAAGATGTAATTCCGCAAACATCTATTTAGTTTATAGGTAAATAAAGTAATTATCTGCCAAAAAGGACGCATAATTTCACGAATTACTTTTTTCCAAAGAATCATATTGTTTTGTTGAATTGTACTACCCCCCATTTTTTTATCAAGACTTACAGCATATTGTTTATTTGTAGAATATAATTTTACTTTGTGTTTATAAACATCTTGTTTCATAACATCAATAGGAGCGTAATATTCACTAAAATTATCAGACAGTATTTTAGCTGCGTTTCTACCAATAATTTGTCCAATCATTAAAACAGGAGGCATTAAAAATTTAGTAGTTAGTTCATTTTTCTCTAGTGATAAAAAACCCTTTTTTCCAGAAATGTCTATAAAATCATTAACAGTAATTGTTTGTAGAACTTTGTCTAAATCATTAAAAAAGTCTTCATGAATTAAAGCATCATCTTCTAATACAATCGAAAAATCTTCTGTTTGTTCGGAAATAAAATTCCAAAGTTTAAAGTGCGTTAAACAAATGCCAATTTCACCATCATTTGGAAAAGGAAAATGAGCTAAAATTTTGTGTTTTTTCTTTTCTTCTTTTAAGAATTCTTTATCCAGTTCTTTACCATAAATAGCAGATATTCTTGTAATTGGAATATTCAATTCTTTAAATTGATCTTCCATAAAGTTCTTACGATTTACGCTTTTGTCTAAATTTATGTAATATACTTTGTATGATTTCATAATTTTATCCAATTTTCACAAACCACTTCATTTTCTTTATCTACAAACCAGTTTTTTGGAGCAATTGTTGTTTTGTTTTCATTTTTATTTAACCAAGCTCCCCACCAAGAAAAACTACTATTTGCAGTTATATTATGTGAGCATAAACTCATTAAATACATGTCTTCATGTGGAATAGTTTTATTATCAACATAAAAGGCATTTTTTTATTTTTAGGTTTTCTTTAGTCCAATAAATATCATCAGAAAACACAAAAAATGAAACATTTGAATATTTACTATTCATAATATCAATTGCTCTTTTGTAATAGTCTAAATCGCATGTTCCGTGGATGTTATTTGCATTTTTATCAGAGATATAATCTCCTCTTCTAATATGAAGCGAACAACTATTTTTTAAATTTTTAATTTTTTCAGCGATTTTATCAGTCTCTAAAGATATTTTTTTATTGATAACAAATTCTGATAATAATGTATTTCTAATTTCTTTGAAGTATTTTTCAGTTTGAAAATACCCTTTTATATATTCATAACCTTCTAACGATTTAAAATTATCATTAAAGAGTAAATTCTTTTCTTTTTTTGATTTTTTTATTCCAATTTTTCCTAAAAGAATAGAAAAAGAATCAGCTATTTCTAAATCAATTTTATATTTGTCGAGTTGATAACCTCCGTGTAATTTATATTTTTTGATTTTTGAAAGATCAAGCTTTACATTGTAACCATCTAGAGATAATGCTTTAGCATATGCGTATTGAAACATTTGATTTCCTAAGCCTCCAAGTATTCTTACAATTATCATTCTTATTTTTAAGTTTGAGAGTTTAAATCTCTCGTGAAAACAAAAGTACAAATGTTATCACAATTTTCTTTTATGAATTTGATGTTAAAAAATGATAATAATAATAATAATAATAATAATTTATTTAGTAGATTTTTACTTCCATTATTTATACTTCACATTTAGTTTAGGTTGTTTCTTATTATTAAAATACAAGTATTTTGTTGTGTAATAATAAGCTGATAAAAGGCTGTCCATTTTTTCTGAAACATCGAGTTTAATAGCTTTTATATCTTCATAAGTATTCCTGTTTAAACTATATAAAGCTGCTTTTTTTGAGATGTTCGTTTTTTCAAAATAAAATCCATCTTTTATTAATCCAACAGCTCTTTCACCTTTATTTTGTGTATAAATAAAAGCAGCTGTATTTGTTGTTGTGCTGTCCATCAAATTTCTTCCTAAAGTATAGTTTATATAATCAACTTTTGCTAAACTTGCAGCGGTAGGAAAAATATCAATTAATTTTGCATATTTATCCACAATTTGAGGTTTGATATATTTTGGTGCATGAATAAAACAGGGAACATGATTTAATTGAATTCCAAGATTAACTTCATTATTATCTAAACCATTTAATCCTTTTAAGATAATACTATGATCACCAAAAAAGACAAAAATAGAATTGTTATAATAACCAGATTTTTTTGCTCTTTCTAAAAAACGAGCAATATTAAAATCTAAATAACGAATTCCGTTTAATTGGCCTAAAGATCTAAAGCCTCCTTTTAGCAGTGTTTCTTCATCAATTTCATCTTCTAAAATAGGTGTAAAATTTTCTTTTTTTATTGGCACAGTAAAAGGCATATGGTTTGTTGCTGTTTGAATGTAAGCAACAAAAGGTTTTCCTTTTTTATGTAATTTTCCTAATTTTTTGTCAGATTCTTTAAATAAGTCGTAATCGTCAATTCCCCAAACATCAGCTCTGTTTTCTTCTTCAAAACTTCCTTCTTCATAGATTTTTAAGTCTTTTATATTAGATTGAAAAACGCCTCTAATATTTGCCCAATTTGCAGAACCACCTAAAAAGTATAGTTTTTCATAGCCTTTAAATTGATCAAAAATAATTCGTTGGTCAATAATCAAAGGATTTCTTGAAGCTGTTTTAATATCTTCAATATCTGGCAGACCTGTAATACTAGCAAAAACGCTTCCAGCAGTGCCAGGTTTATGAACATAAAACTTAGAAAAACTTAAACTTTCTTTAATAATCGAATCCATTTTTGGAGTACTATTCAATGGGTTTCCATAGAAACTCATTGGCGCTGTTCCTACTGATTCTAACATTACAAAGACAATATTTGGTTTTTCTTTATATGGATTCTTAAAAGTTATTTTTTTTTCGAAATTTATAGTGTCTTGTGGTAAATTTAAATGTTTTGCTATTACTGGGTAGTAGGTTTTGAATTTCTCAATATCGACACCTTCACTTCTAAAAGCAAAACTGTCAAAAAAATATAAAACAGGATTTAATGCAAATTGATTTACCGAATTATTTTTTGAGAAAAATGCTTCGCTCCAACGTAAAGGATAATGTGTTACACTATTATAAACACCAAAAGATAATAGTAGAAATGTAAATGTAAAAAAAGCAATCTTTAATTTTTTTGTTACTTTTTGATCTGTTTCCGTAAATGATTTATATAAGAAGCTAGAAAATTTATAGATGATAAAG
>CAYWOM010000215.1:0-4048 GCA_964459905.1 uncultured Polaribacter sp.
ATTAATAGAAAAATTATTAGCAACAATATTGGCTAAAGTTTCTAATTTTATACCAGAAGGCGGTATTTGGTTAAATACTCAAAGACCAGAATGGAATGATGCCAACAATGCTTTAGTAGGTAATGGCGTTTCTATGGTAACACTATATTACCTTAGAAGATTTATTAATTTCTTTGAAGGAATTGTTGAAAAATCTACAGAAAAAGAATTTACAGTTTCTAAAGAATTAGCAAACTTCTTTAAAGCAACAGTATCTGCTTTAAACGATAATGTAAACATGTTAGCTAATAATGTTTCTGATCTAGATAGAAAAACACTGTTAGATGGACTTGGAAATGCAGGAAGTGAGTACAGAACTACAATTTATGAAGCAGGTTTTACAAGCGATAAAAAATTAGTTGCTAAAGAAGATTTGTCCTCGTTTTTTAAGGTGCTAAAAAAATATTTAGACCATACTATTGCTGCAAATAAAAGAAAAGACAACTTATACCACGCCTATAATTTAATGACGGTAGAAAGCGATAGCGAAGTATCTATTTCTTACTTGTCTGAAATGTTAGAAGGCCAAGTTGCCGTATTAAGTTCTGGTTATTTATCTGCAAAAGAAGCATTGTCTGTTTTAGATGGATTAAAATCGAGCGCGTTATTTAGAAAAGATCAATACAGCTATATTTTATACCCAAATAAAGACTTACCAAGGTTTACAGACAAGAATAACATTCCGGCAAAAGCAGTAGAAAAATCTGCGTTATTACAGCAACTTTTAGCAGACGGAAATACACAAGTTATAGAAAAAGATGTTGCAGGAAAATATCATTTTAACGCTAATTTTAACAATGCCAATAGATTAAAAGAAACATTAGATGTTCTTTCTGATGACTATAAGGCCTTAATTAAAAAAGAAGAAAAACTTGTTTTAGATATTTATGAAGACATGTTCGATCATAAATCTTTTACAGGAAGATCTGGTACATTTTTCGGTTATGAAGGTTTAGGTTCTATTTACTGGCACATGGTTTCTAAACTATTGTTAGCGGCACAAGAAAACTGCTTATTGGCAATAAACTCTAATGAAAGCGAAGAGGTAATTGGTAGATTATTTGAACATTATTACGAGATAAATGAAGGAATTGGAGCACACAAATCGCCAAAATTATATGGTGCATTTCCAACAGACCCATATTCTCATACACCTGCAGGAAAAGGAGCTCAACAACCAGGAATGACAGGACAAGTTAAAGAAGATGTTTTATGTAGATTTGGTGAAATAGGTGCTTTTGTAAAAGACGGTAAACTACAATTTAATCCTAAATTATTAAGAAAAGAAGAACTTTTAACAGATTCAAAAGACTTTATTTATATAGATCTAGAGGGTAGTAAAAAGACACTAACGTTAGCACCTAACACATTTTCTTTTACCTATTGTCAAATTCCTGTTATATATCAATTATCAGATAAAAATGCAATTGTTGTATTTTTTAAAGATGATTCAAAAAAAGAAATAGATAGTTTACAACTAGATACTGAAACTAGTAAAAAAATATTTCAAAGAACAGGCGAAGTAGAAAAGATAATTGTTCTTATAAATAAATAATAGTGTAATAAACAAAGACTAAAAATCAAAATAAAATGAAGACAACTTTTAAAATTATTATGGCTTTTATTATATTTATTTTTAGTTTTTCATGTGCTAATAATAAGAAGATAAAAACCCCACAAAAAGGAGAAATGACAGCAGCAAAAATTTTAGGAAATCCTAATTACCAGGCAATATCTTATGGAGGGTATAGAGAAAAATCGAGAGAGAGTCAGCCTACTATAGAAGAATTAAAAGAAGATTTAAAAATTCTTTCGGCAATGGGTATTAAAATTATAAGAACCTATAATGTACAACCAAAATTACCGCACGCTTCAAATATTTTAAAAGCAATTAAAGCGCTTAAAGAAGAAGATGCTAGTTTTGAAATGTACGTAATGTTAGGGGCTTGGATAGATTGTTTAAATGCTTGGACAGACCAAGAACCAAATCATCATATAGAAAGTGCACAAAACGAAGGAGAAATAGATAGAGCAGTTGCCTTAGCAAAACAATACCCAGATATTGTTAAAGTTATTGCAGTAGGTAATGAAGCCATGGTAAAATGGGCAACAAGTTATTACGTGCAGCCCAATGTTATCTTAAAATGGGTAAATCACTTACAAGATTTAAAGAAAAAAGGCGATTTACCAACCGATTTATGGATTACCAGTTCAGATGACTTTTCTTCTTGGGGTGGTGGCGAATCTTTATATCATACAGAAGATTTAGTTAAGTTGATTAAAGCCGTAGATTATATTTCTATGCATACCTACGCATATCATAATTCGCATTATAATCCAGGTTTTTGGAGGGTGCCAGATCACGAACAAAATTTACCAGAACTGCAAAAAGTAGATGCCGCAATGTTGCGTGCAAAACAATTTGCTATCAATCAATATCACGGGGTAAAAAATTATATGGAAAGCTTAGGTGTTTATAAACCAATTCATATTGGCGAAACTGGTTGGGCAACAACATCCAACGGGCACTATGGTGTAAATGGTTCTAGAGCCACAGATGAATATAAGCAAGGTTTATATTACCAACATTTAAACCAATGGTCTAAAGAAAAAGGCATTTCTTGTTTCTATTTCGAAGCGTTTGATGAGCAATGGAAAGATGCTAAAAACTCGAAAGGATCTGAAAACCACTTTGGACTTATTAACCTAAAAGGTCAGGCAAAATTTCCGCTTTGGGATATGGTAGATCAAGGAGTTTTTGAAGGCTTAACTAGAAACGGAAAACCAATTACTAAAACCTATAAAGGGGTAAAATCGGCTTTAATGAAAGATGTTTTAGTACCTAATACAGAGTACCACAGGTAAATCTAAGTTTTTATGAAAATAATTCACTATTTTTTTTACGTACCACTTTTTATGATGATGATGAATTGCAATTCCAAAGAGAAACAGTTAAATGTAACCGTTTTTGAAACTTCTGCTAGCGGAAATAAATTAACGAAGGTTTCTAATTTCTCTGCGGATGAAAATGCAAGTACCATCACAATAAATCCATCAGAAAAATTCCAAACAATAACAGGGTTTGGTGGCGCTTTTACAGAATCATCTGCCTATTTATTAAACAAGTTAAGTAAAAAAAATAGGGATACTATTATACAAGCCTATTTTGGAAATGGCGATAAACAAGCAAATTATTCGTTGACTAGAACTCACATGAATTCTTGTGATTTTTCTTTATCTCAATATTCATATTCTCCGGTTGAAGACGATATGCAATTAGAGCATTTTACTATTAAAGACGATCAAGACGATTTAATTCCGATGATTAAAGACGCCATGAACGCATCGAAAGACGGATTTAAAATATTTGCCTCACCTTGGACAGCTGCTCCGTGGATGAAAGATAATAACAAATGGGTTGGGGGTAAACTATTGCCAAAATATTATGATACTTGGGCGCTATTTTTTTCTAAATATATTGATGCTTACGATGCAGAAGGGATTCCTATTTGGGGTTTTACAGTAGAAAATGAACCACACGGAAATGGTAATAATTGGGAGAGTATGCATTATACCCCTGATGAAATGACCAATTTTGTGCAGCATCATTTAGGTCCTAAACTTGAAGCAGACGGGCATGGTGATAAAATTATTTTAGGCTACGATCAAAATAGAGCAGGCTTAAAAGAATGGGTAGACTCTATGTATGCCACAGAAGAAACGTCTAAGTATTTTGATGGTACCGCCATTCATTGGTACGAAAGTACCTACGAGGTGTTTCCAAAAGAGTTGCAATATGCACACCACAAAGCACCAAATAAATTTTTAATAGAAACAGAAGGTTGTGTAGATTCTCAAGTTCCTGCATGGCAAGATGATATGTGGTATTGGAGCAAAGAATCTACCGATTGGGGCTGGGATTGGGCTGCAGAAGATGAAAAATATTTACACCCCAAATATGCGCCTGTTAATAGATATGCTAGAGATATTATTGGTTGTCTAAACAATT
>CAYWOM010000216.1:0-4035 GCA_964459905.1 uncultured Polaribacter sp.
TCTGCGGTATGATATTGCCCAACAACATGTTTATGATCATGTGGTGGTGTAATGTTTTTAGTGTTTCCTGTTCTAACTTCTTTACCATTAATATGCATTGGCACATCTATAGTACTGTTAAACATTTCTTTGTATTTTGCTAATAACTCGGTTCTTTCTGGAGAACCTGGAGCATAGTTTTTTACGGGTTCGTTTACTGCTGTTGGAACATTAAAAAATCCTCTTGCCATAATGTATGTTTTTAAAAGTAAGTCTTTTTTTTCGAGAGCAAAGTTACAATTTTTAATCAAACGATTTCGTAACTTGCCCAACCAATTTTATACAAAACAAATGTGCACAGTAACTTACTTTCCTTTAGGAAATAATAATTTTATCTTAACTTCTAATCGTGATGAAACGCCGTTGCGAAAAACAATTGCGCCAAAAAAATATGTAGAAAATGGGGTGGAATTAACCTACCCAAAAGATGCATTAGCTGGCGGAACGTGGATTGGAACAAGCGATAAAAAACGTTTGGTTTGCTTATTAAATGGGGGGTTTGAGAAGCACAAACGCAACGAATATTACAAAATGAGCAGAGGTGTTCTTGTAAAAAAAATATTAACAAATAAAGATGCAATTGCTTTTATTACTGATTTCGATTTTACAGATATCGAGCCTTTTACACTTGTTTTTGTAGATTGGAACAATAATTTACTAGCGTACGAGTTGGTTTGGGATGGTTATAAAAAACACTTTACAAAATTACCCGATACACCTAAAATTTGGTCATCATCTACTTTATATTCTCAAGAAATGAAGCAATTAAGAAAAGACTGGTTTGCCAATTTTTTAATAGAAAATAACACGTATGAGCAACAAAAAATTATAGCATTTCATAAAAATGAAACCTTAGGAACTGTAGAAACTTCTTTAAAAATGAAACGTGCTTTTGTAGAAACGGTTAGTGTTACTTCGGTAAAAAAAACAGGAACGGAAACTACCATGGAGTATTTAGATTTTGTTTAAAAAACCTAATATAAAGCAAAAGATATTAATAGTACAAAGATTATTCCAATAGACGATATAATAAAATAGGCAATATTTAGTAAGCTAAATTTTATAAACGTTTTAAGATACCCTTGGTTGTAAAATTTGCGCATTGCAATATAAAGATAAACTAAAAACAGGATTGCAAAAATGCCAATTTTTGGTTTTATACCAAAAATTTCTAATATAAAATAGAGAGATAGCAGCATAAAAAATACTGTTTGTGTATGAAAAACAAATATTAAATGCGATACATATAATTTTTTTCTTCGGATGTAAATCAATTTTAAAAAAAGCGTAAAAATAGGTAGTAAAATAAATAAAGATATAGAACCATAAGATAAAAGCTGACTTATAAACTGATCTTGACTTTCTTTTTTACTTCCTAAAGAACTTATTGTTTTTGCTCTGTTGTATAAAAACCTATTTAAAAATGTTTTTTCTTGTTTTAAACTATCTAAGGCAACATCTATCTTAGAATCTGGATATTTTTTTTGATATTTTATAAAATCATCTAAATTAAAACCTAAAAACGAAGCGCTATTTATGTTAATAGGGTTTATGCTGTCTTTTTTTTCTTCTATAATCTTATCGGTTATTTCTTTTATTTTTAAGGAGTCTAAAAGGGTTAGACTTGTATTAAGCTCGGTGTTAACAATGTTTTTTAAAGAATCGAGATCTATTTTTTTATTATCTTCTTTAAGTAGCGTAAAAAGGTTATTTTCTTTTTTTGAATCGCCATTTTTTAAGGATTTAAATTTATCGATGCTTTTTGCTAAACCTAAAATTAAAAAGAAAATAATAGAAACTGTTAAATAAAAACGAAAAGGGTTTGTATAACGCTGTCTTTTACCTGCTACATAGTTTTTAGAAATCACACCAGGTTTTATTATAAGAGGAATAATGGTTTTCCAAAATTTTGCATCAAAATTAAACAAACCATTAAATATTTCATGAATAAAACTCTTAAAAGTAATTTTATTTCCTTTGTTTGCTTGTCCGCAATCTGGGCAAAATTTTTCTTGTCCGTTAAACGGATGACCACAGTTTAAACATGCTGGATCTTTTATTTTAGCTAGTTTTTTGTTAGATTTCTTTAGTTTGATAATACAGTTGTTGTTAGTTGAAAAGTTGGAATTATTACTTTAAATTGTTCAAAAGTATCTAGATTAATCATGGTGTAAAAACCCGTCATTGCACCTATGTTAGATTCTAGAAAACATCCAGAACTATAAGTATAATTATCGTTTGGTTTTAAGGTTGGTGTTTGTCCTACAACACCTTCGCCAGAAACAATTTCTGTTTTATTTAAAGAATCGAAAATTTGCCAAAACCTATCGGTAAGTTTTACGGTTTCTTGTGTGGTGTTTTCAATAGTTATAAAATACACAAAAATATGATACAAACTATTATTTCTATAGCCTGTGCCATTGTATTTTGTTTTTACAGATATTTTTATCCCTTTTGTTATTTGTTGAACCATTATAGGTAAATGTAGCTTTTTTGTGTAAAAAACACAAATCTATTCTTACTTTTATCTGTTTTGGTTATAAAAACCGCTACCAACACCAATTACTCTGTCGTATAAGCTGCCAAAAGGTTTGTAGTAGGCAATAAGCGTATATTCATTTTCGGTTTCAAAAAAAGTACCATTAATTTCATTGGTGTCTGCAATTCCGTCATCTTCAACGGTAGCGAAAGTGTAGTTGTAAAAACCTTGTTTTAAAAGCAAGCTTCCTTTGTAGGCTTTTTCTAATGGGTAATAGTGCATTTTGTTTTCATTGGTGAGTTCAAAATCATTAAAAGCACCATAAACATAGACATCTTTTTCTCCAAAAGGGGTATCAACCAAAACAGAAAAATGCATCATGGCATAATCTGCCTCTGTCTTTGGGTCTTCAGCCTCTAAAGTTCTAATAACAAATTGGCCATTAATATCTGGGTTGTATTTGTATAAACTATATGGGTTGTAACTAAAAGGGTATATATAGTGATGAAAAATATCTTTTTGTACAATTCTTACAATATTTAAACTTCGGTTTCTAACAAATTTACTATCGAAATTTAAGTATTCGTTTCCTCCCCAAAAATTAGTATTGTTGGTGTAGCTGTAAACAAGCTGATTGGGCTTAAAAAAAGTAGGTTGTAAATTGTTTATTTGTTCGTTCCAATTATTGTTTTTTAACAACACAACATTAATTTCTTGGCTAGGATTATTAATTTGTAATGATGGATGATTAACAGAAAATTCTACAGTTTGCTGTGTCTTTAAACTTTTGGCATTTCTGCTTCTAGAAACTGATACACCAATAGTTGTAAGCTTTTCATAGAGTACAAACTTTCTAGTAAAGACAATCTCATCATCATCATCATCATTTAAAACAGATAAAAGATAATTACCACTTTTTGTAATAATGGTATTTATGTTGGGAATGTTTACGGAGTAATGGGTGTAATTCTGAAATGTGTTAAAGGAATTGGTAACGTTTATAATTGTGTTTTCATCGAAACCATCTATGTATTGGCTAGGTAGTAATCTGCTTTTTTGCCAATCGTGGGTCATGTGTTCTATTTTGTATTGATAGTCTTTGCTGTCGGCATCTAAATCATCAAAAGATAATTCTAAAACAGTGCCTAAAGGAACAATAGCTACAAAGTTATTTTCTTGAAAAGGTCTTAATTGAATGCTTTTAATGTTTTGCGCATTTAAAAATTGAATTATAAAAAGTGCAAAAAAGAATATTAGTTTTTTTAACATAGTACAAAAATATTAATCATTTATTAGAATAATCAATTTTTAAGCCAAAAAATAATTTAGGGTAAAAAATGTAAATTATCATTATTTAGAATTGTTATAAATAATAATGTTTAACAAATATATCATATCGTTTATGTCAAAAATAAGGGGTAAAACCATTAAATTTGCATGATTTTTTTAGATAACTAAATATTCCAATTTACTATGTCAAAAGACATTCGTATTAAAAAAGGCTTAGATATTAAGCT
>CAYWOM010000217.1:0-4034 GCA_964459905.1 uncultured Polaribacter sp.
CAAGAACTCGTAAAGAAAAAGTTTCTAGAAAAGCATTGTTACCAAAACCAGAAGGGTATGTAGCAAGACCACCAAGAGATGATAAACGTTCTGGAGGACGTGATAACAGAAGCAGAGATAACCGCGGACGTGACGACAGGAAACCAAGAGAACCAAGAAAAGAAGAGTAATATTCTTTAGTCATTACAAACGCAGTGAAATAATCTGTTAGTTGAAACTAAAAGACTACTTCGGCATTTTTCATTGTAATGACATATAATTTAAAAAATCGCTAATTAATTTTAGCGATTTTTTTTATGCTTTTTCGTTACTTTGTAAAACTATCAAAAGACTTTACAGATTTCTAAAAACTGTAAGATCTTTTTAAAATATATTTTTCTGAAAACCCAACGCATTACATATTTATCTTTAGGTACAAATCAAGGAAATAAACTTAAAAACCTACAAAAAGCAATTTATAATATTGCCGATAATGTTGGTGCTATCTTAAAAATGTCATCTGTTTATAAAACACCTTCTTGGGGTTTTAATGGTAATGATTTTTACAATATATGTATTAAAGTTTCAACATATAAAGGTCCAGAAACCTTATTAGCATCACTTTTAAAGATAGAAAGTGATTTAGGTAGAGAAAGAAATAATTTAGGAGAATATGAAAATAGAAATATAGATATCGATATTTTATTGTTCGATGATGACATTATCTTATCTAAAAATTTAATAGTGCCACATTCAAAAATGTTGGCGCGCAAGTTTGTAATGGTTCCTTTGGTAGAAATTGCAGAAAACGTAATTCATCCAATAGAAAAAAAACAGCTTAGTGTCTGTCTGCAAAATTGTGATGATATTTCTGAGATATCTATGGTTAATGAAAAGTTGATTCGGCCAATTCCATTATCAGAAAAATATAATTATATAGCAATAGAAGGTAATATTGGTGCAGGTAAAACTACGTTAGCAAATTTACTTTCAGGTCAGTTTAATGCAAAAATTGTTTTAGAACGTTTTGCCGATAATCCTTTTTTACCAAAATTTTACCAAGACAAAGAGCGTTATGCATTTCCATTAGAAATGAGTTTTTTAGCAGATAGGTATCAACAATTATCTGATGATTTAGCGCAATTAGATTTGTTTAAAAACTTAATTATTTCTGATTATTATATTTTTAAATCGCTAATTTTTGCGCAAATAACACTTCAAAAAGACGAGTATTTATTATACAGAAAAATGTTCGATTTAATGTATAAAGAAATTACAAAGCCAGATTTATATGTGTATTTATATCAAGATACAAAACGTCTTTTAGAAAATATTAAAAAGCGAGGCAGAGAGTACGAACAAAATATTGAAGCAGCATATTTGCAAAAAATTCATGATGGGTACAAAAGTTTTATTAGTACCCAACAAGACTTAAATGTATTGGTAATAGACGTTTCTGAGATTGATTTTGTAAATAATACTGCAGATTATAATTCCATTATCAATCAAATTAAAAAAGCGTAAAAACTACTTTTTTAATTCTAATTTTTCAGCAAAATAATCGCAAAAATCTTTCATTGTTGCACCCATTTTAGCATCATCTGTAGCTCTTTCAAAAGAGGCTGCCATAGATACTAAAGTTTGATGGTAGAATTGCTTCATTTCATCAACAGGCATGTCTTTGGTCCATAAATCCATACGCAAAGTATCTTTTTGTTTATGGTCCCAAACAGAAATCATAACTGCTTTAGAGGCTTCATTATTTATGCCACCGTCTGTTGCATTCCAAAAAATTTCTTCGGGAACTTTATTTTCATCTAAACCAATTTTAAATTTAACTTCTGATGTATGTTTTACTGCCATTATTTTTTGGGTTTATATTTCGATTTTTTAAATAAATCGGTTGCATTTATTTTTAATAATTCTTGCAAAGATACATCATTATGTTTCATATAAGACCTTACAATTTGCCAACCAACCCAAACACCAATTCTTCCGGGAGACAAGTTGTCTTGCTCCATATAAAATTTAGAAAAAGGCGCTTTTTCTAAAAAACGCTTGTTAAGTTTTGTATTGGTACTAAACAATAATTTCTTTTCCATAAAATACATCCAAATTTGCTCTTCATTAACTTCTGCCCATTTTAGTTTATCTGTTTCAAAACCAATTTTTTCTTTGTCGGTTTTCTCTGGTATATACAAATCTAATAAGTACATTTTTTTACCCTCATTAATCATTTTTCCTAAAAAACGTCGATCAACGGTTGGTACTATTTGTTTTGAAATTATTGTATTTGCTACATCTGTAATTAAATGATTTTTTGTGTTGTTTTCTTTTATATAATTTGGGTAATCTGCATAAAAAGGATGTTTTTTTCCAAGATAAACATCCAAAGAAATAATTAGCAAACTATCTGCATAAATAACTCTGCTATCATAATCTATATTGGTTAACATAGTTATTACTTTTGGAGCTAAAAAATTCTTATTATAGAATTTTACATGTTTAAATAGGCTTGTTAGTTGGTTTTCTATCGCTGAGAAATCTGCATATAATTTTTGAGTTTCCGTAAATAATTCTTGCTCATCTTTATTTAATATTTTTAATAAAGAGATACTATCTGTATTTTTTTTTGGAAAAAAGAAAGGGTATTTTTCCTTTATCTCTTTTAGATTGTCTTTTGTTGCCGTATAAAAATCGGTATCAAACCTTTCTATTGAATAATTTACATTGATATTAGAAACGTCAATTTTCTTTTTTTTAGCTGAATTACAAGATAAAAAAATTGTTAAAATAATAAAACTACTTATAAAAAATCTCATAAACTTTGTATATTGCTGTTATAATTATAAAACGCTAAAAATACTAAAATAGTTTATTAATGAAGACCGAAAAAGTTGCAGAATACGTTATAAATTGGTTAAAAGAATATGCTGAAAACGCAAAAGTAAAAGGTTTTGTTGTGGGAGTTTCTGGCGGAATAGATTCAGCATTAACATCTACTTTATGCGCTAAAACAGGTTTTCCTACACTTTGTGTAGAAATGCCCATACATCAAGCAGAAAGTCAGGTTAGCAGAGCCGAAGAACATATTAAACAATTAAAAGAAAAGTTTTCTAATGTATCTGAAGTTAGAGTAGATTTAACCTCTACTTTCGAAGATTTTAAAAACGTAAACCCCGTTGCAGCACCTTCTGCAAAAGTAGCTTTATCTTTAGCAAATACAAGAGCAAGATTACGCATGACAACTTTATACTATTTAGCAGGTTTACATAGCTATTTAGTTGCTGGTACAGGAAATAAAGTAGAAGATTTTGGAGTAGGTTTTTACACAAAGTATGGCGATGGAGGAGTGGATCTGAGTCCGATTGCAGATCTAATGAAATCTGAAGTATATGAATTATCAGCCTATTTAGGAGTACCAAACTCAATACAAAAAGCAGTACCAACAGATGGTTTGTTTGGAGATAGTAGAACAGATGAAGACCAAATAGGTGCTTCTTATGATGAGTTAGAATGGGCAATGAAAATGCAAGATGCTAATAAAATAGAAAGTGATTTTGATGGCAGAGAAAAAGAAGTTTTTAGTATATATACAAGGTTAAATAGCATTAACCAACATAAAATGATACCAATTCCTGTTTGTGAAATACCTAACAATCTTAAGTAATATAAATATATAATTGATATATTAATCTTTTATTAAAAAGAAAAAAATCCAGTAAAATTAATTTTATTGGATTTTTGCTTTAATAAATTATCTGTAGATTCTTACAGTAAGTTTGCTGCAATCATCATTTTTTTAATTCGTATGTAAGCTCTTTTTTTTGAGCCTTTATAAATTTCATAGGGTAATAAAATGAATAATTGAAAAATTTTTAATAATTGTAGAAATCTTTTCATAAATATTTGATTTTCAGTTTAATAACCAAATATACAAAAAGTCTATTTTATATAAAAATTATCTATACGGGTGAAAACACCCTTTTTTTATAAGTAGCTAAACGACTCTTTCTAGCTTTTCAAAAAGCCTGATTCTTAAAGAATTATAATTA
>CAYWOM010000218.1:0-4006 GCA_964459905.1 uncultured Polaribacter sp.
TAACGCAATTAACAACGCTTTACACAGAAACATTAAAAACGGAAACCAATACAATAAGTATTTTTCTTATGCAGCGTGTAAATCATCAATGGTAGGACATGGAGATACTACCTACACTTTAGAGCTAATGGCTAAAGGTGTTGTAGAGTATCAACATCAAACTAAAAAAATTGCAACAATATTACAACAAGGTTCTGTACCAGAAACGGTAGAAAATATTTACAACTTTTTATACAATCATTTACAATATTCCGCAGATGGTTACCAACAAGATTTAAAAACACCAGATTGTAGTTGGAGTTCTAGAAAGTTAGGAATAGACTGTAAGAGTTATAGTGTATTTGCAGGGTGTATTCTTTACAATTTAAACATACCCTTTAAGTTCAGAAAAATAACCCAAGCAAGTAGTCCAGATGTTTTTAGCCACGTTTACGTAGTGGTAGATTATAAAAATACAGAATTAATTATAGACGCTACAAAACAAGTAAATGTAGAGCCTAATTATATACAAAAATTTGATATGGCAGTAAACTTACCGCACAATTGGCTAAATGGCCCAGAGCAAGAAACAATTACAGAACGAGATGCTGTAATGATAGATGCCGTTACTAATTTTAAACAAAAGTTAGTAATATTAGAAAACAAAGGTGTTTCTAAAGAAGTAACTGCAAGAAATTTAGACGAAGTAAAAAAGAATTTAATAAACGGAGTAGACCCATATATAGAAACTTTTAATGGCGGAATAAGTATAAACGGAGTTTCAATTAGCTTTGGTTTACAAGGGTTAGGGTTTTTAGATCCTGCTACCTTAGGTACAATTACATCTCTTTTTTCTAGTGGTTCTTTTAGCGAACTTTTTTCAGGAATTGGTAGAAGTCCAGACAGTAAAGGTATTACTCATATTGTAGAGCCTATGCGAAGCCATATAGAACAAAAACTTGCCGCTTCTTCAGAGAGAAATGCACACTCTATTGCAACGGAGTTAGATATGTTGTTAAATGCAACTATAAGCCATGAAACAAAAGTAAATTCTAGATTTAGTGCTGTAGCGTTACCAGAACTGAAAAAAATGTTAGCTACTTTAAGAGAGCAGTTTTCTATGTTAAGTTCTGTGTCTAAAACAGGGAATAGCTCTTCTGGTTTCTTTCCCGACTTTTGGTATGGAGGAAACGATGCCATGGCACACGTTGGTACTTTTTCTTACAACCAATACAGTGCTTATGTTGGCAATACATACACAACACCAGCCTTACCAATAAACACAAACACACCATACACGGGCAGTAACTCTGGCAGTTCTTTTATAGACAGTTTGGTAAAGGTAGGCAACCTTTTTTTAGACCCGCAAACAGACCAAACGTACACGCCAGAACAAGTGCGAACAATAAGTGCACAAACAGGGCAAACAATCTATAGCGGAAACAACAACCAAGACACAGAAGATAGTGGCATGAGTACAGGTGCTATGGTTGCCATTGGCGTAGGAGCTTTAGCAGTTGTAGGAACTGGCGTATATCTAGCAACAAAAAAATAATAATTTAAACACAAATATTTATAAAGATGAAAATTAATCAGAAAAAAGCCTTTGAATACGGAGCTACTTTAGGTGGTGCTGTAGTTGGCACAAAAACCTCGAAAGCAGTAAATACGTATTTGCCTCCGAGTATGAAAAACCCCGCAGTACACGGCTTAATAGCAATAGGAACTATTGTTGTTGCAAGTATGATTACGGGAAACACTTTAGCCTCGCAAGTTGGTCGTGGAGTTGCCATTGGTGTAGGTATAGACCAAGGTAATACGGCTATTAATAGCGTTGTTACACCAATGTTGCCAGCATCAGATGGCACTACAACAAGTGTTATGTTAGACGCTGCTTTTGAAAAACCAACCGCTTTACAAGGCGTTAGAGGTTTAAAAGCTGCTTACTCACCAGCAGTTTTACAAAGTTTTAACAGACCAGCGGTAAGAACAGGTGTAGCTATAAATTTAGCAGAATAAAAACAATAAAAATTTAAAAAATAAGAAACAATGTATAAAAATTTATTAACAGCAAAGGCAGATAATGAAATCTTTAATCGCCAAGCAGTAAAGCTAAATCAAACTATTTTAGGAGAATTAGCAACAGGAAAGTATAGATCTTTTGACCAAGTATTAAGGCACAGAGCTTTGGTAGAAGTAGGTTCTGGGATTAAAAATTTACTATTGTCTACCAATGACAAGGTAGTTGGTATTTCAGATTTTTCTGGAAACAAATTACCAGACAAAGAAATTTTTGCAACAAAACAAATTCGTGTTGGTTACGATTGGAGTACAGCAGCAGGCCAGGAAGCATTATTGGCTTACGACCAAGAATTTACGCCAACGTGGAAAAGTGCCGAATTAAAAATCTCACAAGCTGGTAAAGAGGTTTTAAGATTTCCTATTTCAGACTTAATTAGTAAAGGACCACATTCTAATCCAGATGATAGATACATCACTTTAGAATTGCCATTTATTTTAGTAGGCTTAAAAGTTACTGAAATTCAAGTAGAGTTTCCAGAAGGATCTGTTAAAAAGCAAGTAGGTACAGTAGATCAAAAGGAATATGTAGAAATCGTGCAGAAAGGTACAATTTACATAGAAAACGTTTAGAAACAACCTTTTTTATTAATTACAAAAAGCATATATATTTTTTTGTATATGCTTTTTTTAAATTTTTTTTTTTATGAAAACATCTATTGCAACAATAAAAATACCAGCAGGTAGTGACACAGGTTCTACTGTAATTATGTTAGAGCCAGGTACTGCAAAAAAACTTTCACTTTTTACGCATGGCACACAACCAACAGAAGGTGTAGATATTAAAATAGAAACAATTAGAGGAGATGAAATTCTGCAATATGTACCGCACCAAGAATTAAAGCCAAGAGGTGGAGATAGCCACTGGAACTCTAATAAAGATTTAACAATTTCTGGAAACCAACAGATTAAAGTTTTTGCAAAATCAACAGGAGTTCTTGCAGCACCTTTTACGTTAAGAACAATTTTCTATCACCCAGAAACAGATTTATAAACACCAATTTATATGCACAATTTATCAAGAATAGAAGAAGATGTTATTACAGAAGAATTGTTTTTAGACTTGTCTAATGTAGTTTCTATTTATTTAAAAAACATTTCAAGTGAAGAAGTACAATTCGGACTTGAAACTATTCCTGGTGGAAAAACAATACCTGTAGATTTAAACGGAACAATGTTAAGCGAAGGAGCTAGACAGAAAATTTCTTTTCCAAGAGGTTCTGGTAAATTATTCTACAGAATTGTTCGCTTTGTTAATTATAATTGTAAATAAACCCACTTCCAATGGATATACCAATAAAAATTATTAAAGATTTTTTAGAAAGTAACCCTAAAAATGCTATCGATTTATACGATACAAGTACTGGCGTAACTTTTTTGCCAAAAACAACAATGCAACACGTTGTTGAAAAACACGGAGACATAGAAACGTTTTTTCATTATGTAAAAATACAGCATCAAAAAGATGTTGTTGGCGTACAGAAGTTAAAGCCAAATGGGTCTTCTTATAAAAAATACCAAAACGGAGTTCCGTTAAAACTAAGCATTTCAAACAAACCTTTGGAAGGGGATGCAACAAATGGCGCACCCGTTGATTCGGTTGTTGCGCCAAATGTTGCTACACCACAAGTGCCTATTCCAAGAAGTTATCAGCCAGAAATTATGCCACAAAACCACCAAGCACAAGGTTTAAACGCCTACCAAATTGCAGAAGGTATGGCTAATAAAGATAGATTAGTTGTTAAGCAAGAAAAAATTGATGAATTAAAAGAGAAAATTCAAGAACAAAAAACAGATGCTTTAACAGACAAAACAACTATTGCTAATTTACAACAGCAATTATCTAAAGCAAATGCAGAGTTAGCTGTTGCAGAGCAAAAGAAAGAAATGGCAGTAATGATGGAAGTTATTAAAAAACAACCATCGATTCCGCCAGAAGTTATTGCAA
>CAYWOM010000219.1:0-3974 GCA_964459905.1 uncultured Polaribacter sp.
TAATTGACACCATGTGGGAAACTGCAAAAGACATGAATAAAAATTACAAAGAAACATCAGAGGGTGGTTTGGCAGTTACTGTTAGAATGGTAGATTGTTGATTTAGTCGCTATTTGTACAGTTTTAAGTTAATTAGTTAAATCCTAACATAATTATATATACAAAAAAACCTCAAGAGTTATTAAACTCTTGAGGTTTCTTATCTATAAGTAAATGTATTAAGCAGTTTTTCCTTCAGCTTTTTGAACAGCTAAATTATAAATTACTAATCCAAATCCAATTTTATTAATGGCGTCACCTATGTTATAAATAACGTCCATACTCAATCCGTTTAAACCGTCATACCAACCTGGTGTTCCAGCCATGTATCCTAAAGGATAAATTGCCCATCCAACTAAAACAAACCAGCATAGTGTTTTGTGAGCCTTTAGTACAGATCCACCAGCTGCTACAGCTAATTTTTTTGCACTTCCTAACCAGATATCATACACAATTACAAAGTATGCAGCACCAGAGAATAATCCCCATAACCAAGCATTATCTCTATCTAAGACTTCACCTACATATCCTGTAACTAACATTACAACAGATAAGAAAATTAGTCTCCACATTAAAGATTTTTTTGCGCCAGCTACTTTTAATATTAAGTAGAATTCAACACACATTAATGGCACAGTTAGTATCCAATCTACATATCTAAAAAATGTAGGAGATTCTCCATTTGAAGCCCAATAATCTCTCATATACCAGTAATGTACTGCTGCAATAAAGGTAATTAGACCAGAAACAAGAATGGATGTTCTCCATTTTTTATCAAAACTATTCATTGATAAAAAGAAAAATACAGATGCTGCCATCATAGCCATACATCCAACAAAAAAGGTAAACCCAACATAATCATCCATTGCTATTTTAGCAACCGATAAAAAATTAATTGATAAATTCATTTAAAAAAAATTAAGTTAGTAAATAATGTTTAGCGTTTATTTCTAAACCATAAACAAAAATACAGATTAAATTATTAAATTTGTATTATGAGACGCTCAATAATACATATTTATCAAAACTTTATGATTTTTTTCACATTTTTCCTATTTTGGTTCAGCATCCAGTTTGGTGAATTAGTGGAGGATTCGGTTGCTTTTATTTTAATTGTTTCGATAGGAATCTTGCACGGAGCCAATGATTTACTGATTTTATCAAGAGGAGAAGGCAATAAGAAAGCTTTAAAAAGTCACTTAATTGTGTATTTGAGTATTATAGTATTGTGTGTTTTAATTTATTTGATAAGTCCGTTTGTAGCAATCGTATTATTTATTTTATTAAGCGCATATCATTTTGGTGAAGAGCATTTTGGTGAAAAAATAAATGTAAATAAGGTTTTTGATACTGTATTTTTTGCGACATATGGGTTATTTCTCTTTTCCTTATTATTTTATGAATCCATTGAAGATGTAGACAGTATTATGTTAGAACTTACGGGGGTTACTTTTTCTGAATTCCAAATAGAGATAGTGTTGGTAATTTCATCTTTTTTACTACTTGTATTTTGTTTTTACTTAATTCAGAAGAAGAAATTTAAGTTAGAAGAAGTTTTAAAAGAAATCTTTTATTTAGGATTACTTTTTGTTGTTTTTAAAACATCTTCATTGATATTAGGTTTCGCAATTTATTTTATCTTTTGGCATTCTATACCTTCAATTATTCATCAAATTGAATTTATATCTGGTACTTTGAGTAAAAAAAATGTTCTTCTTTATATTAAAAAAGGTTTACTTTATTGGGGAATTAGCGTATTAGGTTTAGTTGTATTGTACATGCTAATACCAGCAGTAAATTTATTTTCTACCATTGTTTTTGTGGTTTTATTCGCAGTTACTGCTCCACACACTTGGGTAATGTATAAAATGAAGAGTTAACGTGTAAAATACAAGTCATTTTCTGACGACATTTTTTCAGAAAAACGATATTTATCAACATTAAAACCTTTTAATTGCTCTAAAGTATTTACATTATTTTCAATAATATAGCGAACCATTAGTCCACGTGCTTTTTTAGCAAAGGTCATAATGGTTTTATATTGTCCGTTTTTAAAATCTTTAAAAACTGGCGTAATCATTGGTACTTTTAATATTTTCTGGTTTACCGCTTTAAAGTATTCTGTACTTGCCAAATTAATTAATAATTCATCTTTTAAAAGCTCTTCATTTAAGGCATTTGCTAAATCATCTCCCCAAAATTTATACAAGTTTTCTGTTTTGCCAACTTTTATTTTTGTGCCCATTTCTAAGCGATAGGGTTGGATTAAATCTAAAGGTTTTAACAAACCATACAAACCAGATAAAATTCTTAATTTATCTTGTAAAACGGGTATTTTTTCATCGGATAAAGAATTTACATCAATCCCTTGAAAAACAGCACCTGTAAAAGAATAAATAGCCTGTTTTGCATTGTCTTTTGTAAACGGAGTTTCCCATTCTTGATTACGTTCGTAATTTAACTGAGAAAGTGCATCAGAGATTTTCATTAAATCGCCAATTTTATTTTTAGACAACGTTTTTAATTTTTTGTTCAATTTTTCAGATTGTTCTAAAAATTGTGGTTGTGTATAAAAACTTGTTGGAACTTTACTTTCAAAGTCTAAAGATTTTGCTGGAGATATAATGATTTTCATTTGTTGAAATTGAAAAATTTTTAATTTAAAAGATAAAAGTACAAATGATTGCTTATGTTTTCAAAAGTTTTTTAAAGTTATATTCTATAAGACTATCAATAAAATATTTTTAATAATAGTTTTGAATTTATTATTTAATCGTATTATTGCAATAAACAAATAAACATGGGTTTAACCAAGTCGGAAATATTTACAGAAGAACAAAATAGCATTGCAGTTATAGCAAAAGTTTTAGGACACCCCGCAAGAATTGCAATTTTAGAGTTTTTAATAAAATTGAAGTCGTGCGTTTGTGGAGATTTGGTAAAAGAGATTGGTTTGGCACAGCCAACAATTTCTCAGCATTTAAAAGAATTGAAAAAAGTTGGTATTATAAAAGGTAAAATTGAAGGTACAAGTGTTTGTTATTGTATTGATCAAGAAAATTGGGAGAAAATAAAAAGTATTTTAAATAAGTTTTTAAATAAGAATTCAACAGGAAGTTGTTGCTAAAAATATAAATTATGAAATTATCAGAAATTAAAAATCACTTAAAAAATTTAGAACAAATTGCTTTTAAATTGCCAAATGGTGGTTTGGTAGCCAATCATTTTCATGTTACAGAAGTAGGTAAAGTAACTAAGAGTTTTATAGATTGTGGTGGTAAAGTTAGAAATGAAGAAGTAATTAATTTTCAACTTTGGGAAGAAAACGATTATGACCACAGATTACATCCAGAGAGATTAGTTGCTATTATAGAACTTTCTGAAAAACTCTTTAAGTTTGACGATTTAGAAATAGAAGTAGAATACCAAGGCAAAGAAACTATTGGCAAATATGGTTTAGATTTTGATGGAACAAATTTCTTATTAACTTCTAAATTAACAGCATGTTTGGCAAAAGATGCATGTGGCATTCCGCAAGAAAAACCAAGAATTAAAATTTCTGATATTCAAAATTCTTCTTGCAGCCCAAATTCTGGTTGTTGTTAATTAGAAGTGATACAACAATTGTTTTTTTACACAAATAAAACCAGCTAAAATTCTTCTTTAGAGTTTTCAGAATAGTTTCTCCATTTATCTAAACAGTCTGCCATATCTTGCGGAATTTCAGTATTAAACTGCATAAATTCGCCCGTTGTTGGATGCGTAAAACCTAGTGTTTTTGCATGTAAGGCTTGTCTTGGTAGCGCTTTAAAACAATTGTTTACAAATTGCTTGTATTTGGTAAATGTTGTGCCTTTTAAAATGTCGTTTCCGCCATAACGTTCGTCATTAAAAAGAGTATGACCTATATGTTTAAAATGTGCTCTAATTTGGTG
>CAYWOM010000220.1:0-3974 GCA_964459905.1 uncultured Polaribacter sp.
TAATAATTTTACCTTTTGTATCAATTAAAATATACCTTGGTAAAGATAAAACCTGATATTCTTTTAAAAACGTCCGATCATTCCCTATAAATAAATGATTTCCAATTATTTCATTTTTTTCAATACTAGTTCGCCATTTTTCTTTTGCAAATCTAATAGTACCAGAGCTGGCTTTATTATCTGCGCATAGTGTTAAAAAATGGATGTTCTTATTACTATATTTTTTTTTGAAATTATTTATTTCTTTGATATTTTCTGTGTACTCTTTTATCCAAGTACCCCAAATATCTATAAATAAGTACTTTCCTTTAAAATCATTTAAACTAACAAGTTTGCCTTGTAAATTTTCATAATTAGAAAATATTGGCGAGGGTGTTCCTTTTACTAACTTTTTTAAAACTTCTTGTTGTTTCTTAAATTTATCTTTTGTAGTTTCATACAAAACTTGAATAAAATCAAGAGATTTTATATTTTGTTTTTTTGTAAATTCTAGTAAATCATTATCAATATTTACAAAAGAGTTATCAATACTATCAAGACCAATTTTGTAGGTCTTAATTGCATGTTTAAATTCTTTATCTGGTAGCGCATAAATTTCTTTACCTGTTATACTTCCTTGTTTAATACCATACTTATACTGTGCTAATAAATACGTGTTTTCATTTCCGCCAGTACCATTATAAACCATAGATTTTGCCATATTTTTTGCATCTGCAGTTAAGTGAAGGTTGTAACCGTTTTTTAAGTAAATAGGAATTTGAAATTTGTTAATTTTTAACCCATTAGTAGTAATTGATGCTATCTTTATAGTATCTATAAACGAACCATTTTTATCTAAATAAATAGGGCGATTTAAACCTTTTCCAACGAGTAAAAAATAATTTTCTAAACTATTTTTTATCACTCCAGAAAAAACAGCATAGTCTTTTGTTTCTGTTTTTTTTATAATACTTGCGTTCTTCTGTTTTTGACAAGAAATAATAAGTATTAAAAGAGGAAAAAGAACCCAGTTATTTTTCATTTTGGTGTATTTTAATTTAGGCTTACAAATATAGAACATTATAATACAAAAAATACTTAAAATCATTTGCGTATGCAGCAGCTAATTTGCATTTTTGGAAACTAAATAGCAAACACTTGGGCACATTTCATTATATAAATTCAACACCTTTAGATTTATCTAAAATTAAAAGCATAATTTTTTCTAATAAAAAATTGGAATTATCAGACACTGCAATTCAGAAAATTGAAAAATGTAGGGCTTATTTAGATGAGAAAATGAAATCTATTTCTAAACCAATTTACGGTATTAACACTGGTTTTGGTGCGTTGTATAATGTAAAAATAAAAGGCGAAAATTTACAAAAACTACAAGAAAATTTGGTAATGAGTCATGCTTGCGGTATGGGAGACGAGGTGCCAAAAGAAATTGTAAAATTAATGATTCTCTTTAAAATACAGGCTTTAAGTTATGGGCATTCTGGTGTACAATTAGCTACCGTAAACAGATTAATAGACTTTTATAACAATGACATTACTCCTGTTATTTATACACAAGGTTCTTTAGGTGCTTCCGGAGATTTATCGCCTTTGGCGCATTTAGCTTTACCTTTAATTGGTTTGGGAGAGGTTGTGTATCAAAATAAAAAAATATCTGGAGAAAAATTACTCGAAATTTTTTCTTGGAATACTATAAAACTACAATCTAAAGAAGGTTTGGCATTGTTAAACGGCACACAGTTTATGGCTGCTTACGGAATTTTTAATTTGTTAAAAGCACATAAGTTAAGTTATCTAGCAGATGTAATTGGGGCTATTTCTTTAGAGGGTTTCGACGGACGAATAGAACCTTTTAATGAACTTATTCATTATGCAAGACCGCATAACGGGCAAATAAAAACAGCACAAAGAATTAATAGTTTGTTAGAAGGCAGCGAGCTAATTTCTCAAGAAAAACAACATGTTCAAGACCCATATTCCTTTAGGTGTATGCCACAAGTACATGGCGCAACAAAAGACACTATTCGTTTTGTAACTAAGACTTTTTTAACAGAAATAAATTCGGTTACAGATAATCCTAATATTTTTGTAGATGAAGATGAAATTATATCTGGTGGAAATTTTCATGGGCAACCTTTGGCTTTAGGGTTAGATTTTTTAGCAATCGCTTTATCAGAATTAGGTAATATTTCTGAACGAAGAATTTATCAACTAGTTTCTGGTCACAGACATTTACCGCCTTTTTTAATATCTAATCCGGGTTTGAATTCTGGTTTTATGATTCCACAATATACCGCTGCAAGTATTGTAAGTCAGAATAAACAATATGCAACACCTGCAAGTGTAGATTCTATTGAGTCTAGTAATGGGCAAGAAGACCATGTTTCTATGGGAGCGAATGCGGCTACAAAATGCAAAAAAATTGTAGATAATTTACAAACTATTTTTGCAATAGAATTATTTACAGCGTCGCAAGCATTAAGTTTTGCAAACGGTAATAGTTCTTCGTTTTTAGAGGGTATTGTTGGCTCTTTTAGACAAGAAGTTTCTATTGTAGAAGAAGACAGAGTGCTGCATCATGACATTGTAAAAGCTTCTAATTTTATTACTTCTTTAGAAATAGATAGTTTAGAGTTGTTTGGGTAGAAGTACTAAAATTTTATATAAAATAAGTAGCAGATTTGTGTGTCAAATTTTTAATTTAAACCAAAGATAGCAGAAAAGAACCAAAATTTTAGTTGAGTGCTTAACTGCTATTTTTTGTACGTATTTATAGTGTTTCTTTGATTTTTTATTAATTAAAGCTTATTTTTTTTAAGCCAAGAAAGAGAGTATTCTGCAATTTCTTTCCAACCACTGTCTATTGCAATTGAATGGCCACGTCCTTTAAATAATTTAAAGTCTGAAATTACAGATGAGTTATATTTTTTTATAGATGCTTTACCCAATATTGGTGGGGCTTGATTGTCTTTTTCACCCCCTGTTATTAGCAAAGGTCCGCGGGTTGTGTTTTCTGTATTTACTTTTGTTTCTGAACCAGCAAAACTAGCTGTTGCGGCCTGAAAAAGAGGCTTGCAAGGTGCGGGAATTGTGTAAAGGTCATATAGTTCTCTCGCTTCTTTTTTTGGAAGCGCATTTGCAAATCCATAGCAAAACTGTTTAAAAGTAAGTGAATGAGTTTTTTTAAAATTCAAAGGATTTCCCAATACAGGTAAAGATGCTTTAAGAACAGATAGCGGTAATTGCCAAACACCTTTAACAGGTGCAGGATTTAAAGCAATACAACCACTAGCCATATTGTTGCTTAATAAAATTTGTGCAATTAAGCCACCAAATGAATGCCCAATAACAATTGGCGGTTCTGAAAGCGTAGCAATTATTTTGGCATAACTATCTACAATTTCTGTAACACCTCTGTTGGCAATAGCTTTTGGGTTTGCATGGCATTCTGCAACCGTGGCAGCATCTCCTGGCCAACCTGGGTTTAGTGTTTTATAACCTTGTTTATTAAAATAATCCATCCATTGTTGCCAAGAAGATGTGTGCATCCATAATCCGTGAATAAATACAATTGTTTTTGTAGGTGCCATTTTTATCTTTTTATTTTTGTAAAGGTTTAAAAAAAAAATCTATAAAACTTTAACCCAAGTTAAAAACGTATTACTTCTCTAAAATTCTTTTTCTAATTCTACTTAATGAAGGACCTTTTATTCCCAAATAAGAAGAAATATGATACAATGGGATATTATTAAATATGTCTGGGTGATTTTTTATTAAATCTAAATACCGCTCTTCAGGTGTTTTAAAAATAAAACTTTCCATTCTTTCAATAGTCAAATGAAATGCCATTTGTGCCATTAAACGTCCAAACCGCTCCCATTTGTGAGATTGTTTGTAAAGAAAAAGTAAATCTTTAATATTTATATAAAGTATTGAAGCGTCTGTCATTGCTTGCGTATGATAGTCGCAAGGGG
>CAYWOM010000221.1:0-3972 GCA_964459905.1 uncultured Polaribacter sp.
TTTATATTCTACTATATTTGCTTGCATAGATATGAATAGAATGAATTATCAAAACATATTTTAATATTATTTTGTTAATAAAGTGACGGATATTCGATGTCAGTGTCATAAATAAAACACGTACAACTCAAGCAATAAGTTTTTTTATTTATATTTGTTATAAATTAAAGTGTAAAATAGGATATTTAATTTCTTGCCCCTTTATGATTAACTTTTTTAAAACAATAAGTAACAATATTTTTCTTCTATTTGTATTATTTACAATAACTGTAAATAATGCTCAAGAAGTTAGTGTTATAGACCATAAAGGTACTATCGAAACAGTTAGAAACAATCAAGTTACTACAGCTACATTAATGCCTATCAATCCGCTACAAAATGATGTTTGGTTCGATACAAGTGGCACAAATACTATTGTTAAAATTTATGATAGTGTTAACAGCAGCTGGAAAATTATAAATTCTGATAACGTAACTACAAACACAACCGCACCAACAGTAAATAATATTGGCGATGTTTGGTTCGATACCAATCGTACACCAAATACATTAAATGTTTGGAACGGAACGGCATGGTCTAATGGAGCTTGGCCTTCTAATATAATTACCAATGAACTTTGTTTTCAAGATGATGATTATTACTATGTTTCATTATTAATTAATACTACAGATTGGGAGGTAACGCGGTACACAAAAGCGGATATTAATATAGAACAAAAAGCCACAGGAACAGGTACTCAACCCGATGATATTACAGATGTTTCAGGGTTAACCTATAATTAAGTATTATGAGAAAAATAGTAATAATATTTAGCTTATTAATAAGTTTACAGACACATGCTAGCTTTACCATAAACGGTACAACTATTACGCAAGTTGTTAGCACAACAGATAACCAAATTTCGTTTATTACAGCTATGCAATCTTTTAGTACTTCTGGAGTAAATGTGTATACTTACGGCAACACAACTCATAGTACATTTTATGTAATAGATTTTGGAAATAATTCTTTACATATAGAAGGAGATTTTGATTTAGATTTTAACCGTATGCAGTTTGTTTTTAGAGGCACAGACGCTACAGCAAGATTATATGTTAAGAGTACGGCTAATTTTTATATGCGAAGTCCGCAAACTTCAAACGGAATTACCTTTAATCCAGAAATGGGGCAAGTTTGGTTTGCTGTAGAAAATAATACGGTAAATTGGAATTCACAAACTTTTAGAGTTGACGCTGGTGCAAATGCTGAATTTATTGGTGTAAATTTTAAAGGTGAATTTTCTTCCTGGTTAAGAGGAACCGTTTTGATGGAAAACTGTATCGTTGAAAAAATTGGTAACGATGGAGATATTCAATTTAACGTAGAAAATGCTGTTACACTAAAAGATGTAAAAATGTATGCATCTGGTCAAACAGGTGTTACATTTAGGAGTAATAGTACAAACGTAGTTATAGATAATGTGCAAGTATATGGTGCAAGAGACAGCTTTAACAATGAGAGTAGTTTTAATGTAACTATTGAGAAACTAGATAGTGATACTGGAGCAATTGCAGATATTTCGCAATTTGGAGGGCGACGACACATTGTGAAAAATGCAAAAAACGGAACTCGATTTGTTTGGGCAAATCACTTAAATGGTGGAAACCCTACAAATTATAACACGGGTCTTATTGAAGTATTACAAACAGTCTTACCTTTTGGTGTTGATGGCGATGGTAATGGTGTAGACAGTTTTAAGTTTTACATGGAAGATAATCCAATAAACAGCAACGTATTAACTACTTTAGTTTCTGATGGTCTAACATCAAACACAAAAAGAGTGTATGAGATTACTTCAAATGCCTCTGGAACAATTTTACCTTTCGACGTTATTATTGGTGCGGGTCAAAGTAATCGAGATGGTTTAGGTTTAAATGGTACCATTCAAACAAGAGGTGTCAACACAACTTCAGGAACACCAAATACAGATGATGTTTATGTTTGGTCTGCTTTAGAATATAATAAAAATTTAGCAACAGGATCTTCAATTTTAAAAGGCGTAGATGGCACTCAGATAAATGTCATTTTTTCAGATGATACAAACATTACAGAACCTTCTAAATTAGTTGCAGCAGCTTATGCAGGTATTGGTATAGATCATACATCTAAAACAATTACCATAAGTCAAAATAGAACACTTTGTGATGTTTATGATTATGCAAAAGCCTTAAAAGTAGATAATATGGCATTTCCAGCACCTGGTCAATTAACTATAGAAGCACTAGGTGATGATTTGTTTTTTAACGATTATCAACTTGTTATAACAGGCACAGCCGTATTAAGTCCTTGTGATAAATTTACAAAAGTAATATCTACAGTAGCCTCGTCTATTGCAGACCTTAATGTAAATTTAAAAATTGCATTAACCGATGCTATAACTACCTATAAATTAGTGCAACTTTCTAATATTATTAATGGAGATGTTGTAATGACAGATGAAAATACAAATACCATTATAACACAAGAGCTAGATTTTACAGGAACTATAAATTTAGTAACACAAAATAACAGCACTAATGTAAGTGTAGTGGTAAGTAGAGAAGGGTATTCTAATTGGGCAGTAACGTTAGATTTAACGTCTGCAGATCGATTTATTTTACAAGTAAACCAAAGTGTTGCTGTACCTAATGCACTACTTAGTAAGCAAGAAGATTTATTGTATTTATTAAGAAAGATACTTCAAAAAAATCAAGCTATTCAATCGGTTTTAAATGATGATACAGTACCAGCTCTTAATTTAAATTCGGTGCTTCAAAATGTAGAGTATGCTTCAGATGAAAAACAAGATGAAATGCTAATGATTATTAAGCGAATCTTATCTAAAACGCAGGCTATAAGAACTATTGTAAAAGAGTAAAAAAATCACCTTTTTTATTTGAAAAGTATATCAATTATTTATAATGTACTTATACGTTAAAAACGTATCAAAAAAAACCATTTTTTTGTATCCTAGGGTATAAAACCTTGTCAAATGCGTTCACAAATACCAGTTATAAATCAGTTAAATTTTCTAGGAAATATACTTGAAGAATTGTTGAAACCTAAACATGAACTGTATCTTTTAAGCAATGCTTTAGATTGGAATTATTTAGAGACTGAATTTTCTAATTTATATTCAAATAAGGGTAGGTTAGCACATCCTATTCGTTTAATAGCTTCGTTGTTGATTTTAAAAACTGTTTATAATTTATCTGATGAAAAGCTTGTAGAAAAACATTTGGGAATGAATGCATATTTTCAGCATTTTTCAGGCAAAGAACATCAATAAGGGTACAGCCTTGTGCCGCGAGTTACTTGGTTTATTTAAGAAAAAAAATTGGAGAAAAAGACATTGATAATTTACTACAATACCTATTTTTAAAGCAGGTATTCATATCGGTAAAGTTACAACCAGAGAAATTGGCGTAGTAAAAAAAGAATTTGCTTTTTCTGGTTTATGCTTAAATTTAATGAATTATAAACTTAAAATGTATATAAAAAATAACGCAATTTTTTGCAAACACAATAGTTTGGGCATTTTTGAAAAGTATAGAAACCTTAAAGGTAAAAGATACACACATATTATAGATCCACGAACGGGATATCCATCTAATGGAATTATAAATGTAACCGTATTTGCACCGAAAGTAGAACTGACAGACGCAATAGCAACTTCAGTATTTGTTATGGGAAAAGAAGCTGGTTTAGACCGCATTAATCAATCACCAAAAAATAGAATGTATTATCATAGATGATAAAGGAAATATTACGAAATCAAAGAATATAGAAATAGATAAATTATGATTATAACTAACTATGCAGAAAGCACAGCTTTAAAAACTGTGGATGAAAATAAGAAATACTTAATGTACACCATTTATATTTTTGCAGAAGCTCTAATTTTTGTACCACTTTTATACATGGCTACTATGTACACAGAAAGTGCTAGGTTAG
>CAYWOM010000222.1:0-3972 GCA_964459905.1 uncultured Polaribacter sp.
AATACGTGTTTTGACACGATGTAATTTTGAAGTTTTACGAAGAATCTCTAAATCTGATTTACACTCTTTAATTTCTAGAACTCTTAAAATTGCCATTCGTAAATACACAAAATTTGTCAATCAAATGGAAATATAATTGGAATAAGAAATACAATGAGATATGTGGTTTGGAAAGATAAAAAAGAGCTTGCTTATTACATGAAACAGATCTGCACAACTCCTACATAAGAAGCCGCTAATGCATCTTTTGATGATTTTAAAAAGAATTGTAATTCCAAATATTCTTATCCTATTAAAAGTTGGAAAAATAATTGGGATGAATTGACTGTGTTTTTCGATTTCCCTGCTGAAATAATAAAGATTATTTATACTACAAACCTAATAGAAAACCTAAATGGAAAGATTAGAAAATACACTAAAAACAAACTCTTTTCCTACGGATGACCCAGTTATCAAGTCAGTATTTTTAGCCCTAAGAGAA
This sequence comes from uncultured Polaribacter sp., assembly GCA_964459905.1. Lineage (GTDB taxonomy): Bacteria > Bacteroidota > Bacteroidia > Flavobacteriales > Flavobacteriaceae > Polaribacter. The sequence goes on from CAYWOM010000222.1 coordinate 482, forward strand.
AGTACTAGAAAATGGACAATACCAATTAGAAATTGGGGAATTATACTTAATCAATTTTTAATTATATTTGAAAACAGGATTAAGTTATAATTAACTCAATCCCGAATTTTTAAACTTACACAGATTTTGTAACAGTGTCGTTAATTGAGATGTTCCAGAAAAAAAAACTCAAATGTCCATCTTGCACGCCAAATTATTTCTGTTGTTAATAAAGTAAGTACTTTCGCATAAATAAGAAGAGTCACAAAACAGCTTGGTCATAACCCAAGCTGTTTTGTGACTCTTCTTATTTAAAGCTTCCCTAGTAGCAGACGCTTTATTTAATATCATTTTGAGTAAGGATAGAATAGCTTCTTGGTATCTGGAGAAGATAATGTACTATCATTTTTACCTCTGAAATCCATGCGATAGACACCTGTATTTCATACTCCTCTTGCATTAGTGCTTTCTACATTAACAATACTTGTTGTAATTGTTTGTGTAGGAAATAAGCCGCTGACTTATGTACCTGTATATGTTTTATCAGTTGTATCATTAACACTGTTCAGATTCTTTCTTTGTCCGTTATCTGTATCTTGTATGTATAATTTAGCGTCATCTATTCCTAGACCATTCGTGCCGTTTACTTGTAACGAAAAATCTTTTTTAATTTTCAAGAGACCTCTGTTACGCTCATCAAGAGGATATTCTGCGCCTACTATAATTAAGTTGTTATCCGTATCGGAATTTGTAACGTTTGTTTGTTTGTTTGTTTGTTTTGCCAATCCTGAGCCTGTTTGGATAGTAACATCTACGTCATTCCCAAATCCACCAACAGCTAAATTCTTAGTTTCAAATAGGCTAATATTTAACGGGAATACTGCGATTTTTGATGCTTTTCTTGATATTCCTGAAAATGTTGAGCTTCCTTAATTTGTAACAAAAATAAATTCCCCACCTACTATTTCCAAGCCATCTACAATAACATTACCTGAATGAATTGATGAAATAATGCCACGCCTTGCTAATGCGTTTCCATCACCAGTAACGATAATAGATTGTTTTATGTTGGCAATACCTCCATCATCGATTCTAAAAGAGTTAGCTGTTGTTGCTGTGGCTAATTTCAGAATAGAACGCCCCATACTAAGAGTGCCTCCGCTTTGGATAACCAACCCTCCCGAAGATACATTAGCGTTTTTACCTCCCGCCCACCAAACTATAGGATTTGCCGTATTAATGTAAGCTAGTAATGGTTGAGAATATATATATCCATTAGAAGTCTTTTCGGGTGATATATTTAGTGTTCCATCATTTTCAATTTGAAGTTCGATTTTCAGCTTACTGCCAACTACATTATAAGAATTATGAGATTCAGAAGTTAATTTTGTAACCGCTGCAATACCACTCAGTCCCGAAAGGTCTGCATCTGTTTATGTTTGTGTAATTTGTTGTACCGCTTAAAGTAAATAATGCATTAGCATGTATGCTAAATAACAACGATACTGTAAAAATTATGTCTTTTATTTTAATAGTTTAAACCCTTACAAACAGCTAATGTTAAAGGCTGTGAACTCTGAGATCCGTTATTGACTGTATTTGCAATTGCTTCGTCATTAACATCGAGTTTATTATATCGTACAACTTTCCACTTAGCATCTACATTGATAGACACATAATAATAGTTGTCATTGTTGGGGTCTACATCATCATCACCGTCAAAAATAAGCTCGTTGGTTACAGGTTTAATATCGTTAGAATCTTGAAGGTTAGACCATTTAGCACCATCCCAAAAACAAAAGCCTTTGTCTAAATTAGCGGTTTGATTGGTGTTGTAAATTATTAAACTTTCTACATTACCATTTACAATGGTGGCTGTATCAATTGGACCAGTTAAAGCAACTCTTGGTATTAACAAACCTTTATCTGAGGCCTCAATATCTAGAACAGAGGATGCACTAGGGGTTGTGGTATTTATACCTACTTGCGCAGAAGTATAAGCGCTAAATAATACGGTAATAATAATTAGAGGTATTTTTTTCATTTTTAATAAGGGTTTTATTTTGGACACAAAATTGGCTAATTTGTCACACATTTTTTTAAATTATAGTCCAAATTTAGGTTTGTTAGCCTCTGTTTTATGTGCTTTTTCGACGAATTAAAAATTACTATAGATGAATGGAAATACACTTATGTATTGAGAATTAATCCTGTCCTAAATAAATTTAAGACAGTTTAAATCTAACCATTTTACAGGTTTTATTCTTTCTTATATTGTTTTTTTAAAAAGCACCCCCTTATATATGTTTATTTTTGGGAGGTTGTTCTTTGGCAAACGGATCATTGAGCAATTTATGTAAGTCTACTTTTACAAACAGGTTTAGCCTTATAAAAGCTACTAAATTTGATAAATACCAAGCGTGTTTCGTTTGTGTTTTTAGCGCTTTTAGGATAAGTATTGTTATCAGTACAGTCCAAATCTGTATTATTACTTAATTTTGACTAGTTCCTATAAACGATTTAGTGTGTAACTGCTGTTCTTTTATATCTCTAAAAAATATTTTTTATATAATTTGTTTTTACTCAAAAGACCATTCCTTAGTTTTTTAATATTTGTCATTCCTTATAAATTAAATACTTATTTCTAACTAATTTAAATGCTTCCAAATCCTTTTCCCAAGTTTTTCTAATTTCTTGTTCAGTGAAATCTTTTTCTATTTGTTGTTGTAGTGTTTTTGTTCCTGCTAATTTGGTAAAAAAATTATTAAAGAATTCTTTAGAAGTATTCTCTTTGTAGGCTTTTATTAAATAAGATAAATCTATTTTATAAAGGGTTTTTACTGTTCTTAAATCTTCGCCAAAACACAATTTATTTTTATACTTCGGATATTTTGCACCTTCATTAGATTTTGGTGTAAAAGAAAAATTACTTTTATTTAAAAAAGGTGAACCATAAATTTGAAACTGCATTTTTGTTCCACGACCAGCAGAAACATTTGTTCCTTCAAAAAAACACAAACTGGGGTAAAGATTAATGCTTTTGTCATTGGGTAAATTTGGCGATGGTTTTATAGGTAAACTATACTCGGTTTTATGTGTATAATTTTCTAAAGTAATTACTTCTAAATCGCACTGAATTCCATTCTTTAACCATTTCTCTCCGTTTATCATTTGTCCATATTCGCCAATTGTCATTCCGTAAACAATAGGTACTTTGTGCATACCTACAAAAGATTTGTTAGTTAGTTCTAACACAGGTCCATCAATATAATGTCCATTGGGGTTTGGTCTATCAAGAATAATTACTTGAATTTCGTTTTCTGCACATGCTTCCATTACATAATGCAAGGAAGAAATATACGTATAGAAACGCGCTCCAACATCCTGAATATCAAAAATTACCACATCAATACCGGCCAATTGTTTTGCAGAAGGTTTTTTGTTTTTGCCGTATAAAGAAACAATTAGCAAACCTGTTTCAGTATCAAAACCATCTTTTACAACTTCGCCTG
>CAYWOM010000223.1:0-3952 GCA_964459905.1 uncultured Polaribacter sp.
AAGCAAATCCTTTTTCTTTTGCTAATTTAAAAATTTCTTGAACTTCTTTTCCTGTTGCTACTCCAGGTTTTATATTGTGACTCATGGTTGTTTTTTTAAATATATTGATATTATTATGTCAAAAATACTAAAAATTAGCTGTTTGTATTGCTGTTAAAAGTATTAAATAACGAAAACGATATAGGTTTTTAGAGAATTTTTTAGAAAGGATAGTTAATTCCGATGTTATAAACAGCATTTGAAAAATTATAATTTTGAAACCATTTTTCATTTTTCAAATAAGGTTCATAGGTTTTAAAACCAACATCTAGCCGAACTACTAAAAAATTAAAATCTAATCTTGCTCCAAAACCAGAACCAACAGCAATATCTTGTAATGATGATAATCCTTTAAATTTTGCAGCTTCATCTACAAAATTAGAACCTGTTATGTCCCATATATTTCCAGCATCTACAAATAAAGCGCCTTTTAATTTACCAACAACGTTAAACCTATACTCTGCACTGGTTAAAAACTTTAAACTACCCACATTAAATTCTAATCCAGAACTCCTTCTTCCGGGGCCTAATTCATAGGTTTGCCAAGCTCTAATATCATTAGAACCACCAGCAAAATAACTTTTTGTAAACGGAATATCAGAATTATCATAAGTAATAATAGCACCAAAAAAAGATCTAAACCCAAATACAGAATTAGTGCCTACGTCCCAAAATTGCTTATATTCAAAGTCCGTTTTAAAGTATTGAGCCAAAGGAATATCTAATAAAGTCTTTTTGTTGTTTATATTAGTTTTATCAGATAGTAATCCTAACACGTTTCCAGAATTGGCAATTCTTGCTTTAAAAAAAGAAAAGTTATTATCTTTAAAACTAGTTTGATTATTATAGGTGTAAGAATATGCTAAAACAGGAATTAAAAAATCTGAAGTAACAATATTATACCTGTTAAAAATATTAAGAACCGTATTAAATTCTTCTGGATTTGTAATTGCAAAACTATTATTTGTAGCAATTTCATCTATAAACTCTATGGCTTTGGCAGATTGCTCATTTACTTGTTCTGAAATAGGAAAAAAATTTGTACCATTTAGGGTATCATATGTTTCTGCCACAGAATTTAAACTTGAAAACTCGGATGAATAAATATTAAAAAATCGATCAATATTTAAATTCTGAATATATTGGGTGTTAAGAATTTCTAATTGAATGGTTTTTTTTCGGTTGTATTGCCATCTATAATCCGATAAAAAAGTAAATGTTTGCCTGTCTAAACCTATGTTTTTCTGAAAACTTGTACCAAGAGAAAACAAGGTTCTCGGAGACATTGCTTTAGGTACCAATTTACTTAAACCAAAAGGCGCTACAAACCTTGGTATTTCTAAAGATACATCGGCACCAATTTCCCAACCAGGACCATTATTAGAATTAAACCAAGAACCTAAAAAAGATAGCTTTAACAATTCTGAACCTCTAAAAACATTTCTATCTGTAAGCGAAAATTTACCAGAAACTCCGATATCTCGAATATTAGAATGTGTTAATTCGGTTTCGAAACCCAGTGTATACTTTTCTATTGGAGTTAGAAAAATATCCATTTTAAGTTCATCTTCTAAAGTACCAATCGGAGTAAAAACAATTTTGTTAGATTTAAAATTTTTAAGCGACTTTAAATGAGTTCTGGTTAAGTTTCTTAAAGTGTCTTTATAAACTTCACCAGGTTTTAAGAAAATAGATTGAGATAGGTATTTTGGATTGTATTTTAACTTATCGAATGCTAAAAAATTAATTCCTTTATACGATATAGAATCAGAAATTGAATTATCTTTTTTGGTAAACGAATAATCTGTAACTACATTAATTTCTTTTATTTTATGAACCTTAAAAGGTTTTTTTAAATAGGTACCGTTTTGTAAAATCAAGCGATCTTTAGAAATTAAAAAATCTACATTTGTCTTGTAATCTGTTCTTGTAGAATCTACATAAAAGCCCAAAGCAGATTCTGTAAAATGGTAAATACCACTATTTCTAAAGAGTTTTAAAACACTGCTAGCTTCATCTCTAAAGGTTTTATCATTATATTGGTTACCTGTTTTTAAGAGTGATGTTATTCCAGAGTTTTTATAAATAGCGTCTAAAACGGTAGATTCTGTTTTTATTTTTATAGTATCTAAAAGCGTTGGCAATCCTTTTGTAATATGATAAACTACAGTTGCTTTTTTATTTAGTGAATCTCTATTAATTTGTGAAACTACTTTAGACTTAAAATATCCTTGAGTCTTGTAAAACGCCCACAAGTTATTTTTGGTGCTTTCTACTTTTCTATTAGTAACAATTACTGGCTTTTGATAACTTAAAAACCATTTATTTAAGTTTACAAAAGATTTTGCGTAGGCAATACTTTGCTTTTCTGAAAAAATATTTTTAATAAAATTATAAGAACGAGTATTCTTTTTACCCCATTTAGATGGTGTTTTTGGTTTGTTGTGATTACCAATATTATGAAAATACAAGCCTAATGGCAACCCTAATAGACGCGCATTTGGTTTTTGTAAAACATATTTTTGCAATGCATTACTCTTGTTTTTAACACTGTCTACAAAAATAATATTTTGCGTAAGCATATGTTCATTTTCTGCAACGTGTTTTGTAGAATTACAAGAAACTAAAATGAAGAGAAATAAGAAATAAAAAGAAAGTTTTTTCATTACTTTAGCAGTGCTATCAAAATCAAAAATAGTATTTTTAAATGGTTTATTTTCAATAAGAATTAATTAATGAGTATTTCTAAAAATCAACTTAAACTAATAACTAGTTTATCGCAAAAAAAGTATCGACAAAAGCACCAATTATTTATTGCCGAAGGTGTAAAAGTGGTGCAAGAATTATTAAACTCGTCTTTTGAAACTGAAATACTTTTTTGTACAGAAGATTTTTCTTGTAGTATTTCTGATAAAAAAATAACCCGAATCTCTGAAATCGATTTAAAAAAAATAAGCACATTAAAAACGCCTAATAAAGTGTTAGGGATTTTTAGAATTCCTGAAGAAAAAACACTTAAAAAAGACGGACTTACTCTTGCTTTAGACGATATAAATGATCCTGGAAATTTAGGCACTATAATTCGTTTGTGCGATTGGTTTGGTGTTGCTAACCTAATTTGTTCTCTAAAAACTGTAGATTGTTACAACCAAAAAGTAGTGCAAGCTAGTATGGGATCTTTAACCAGAATTACTATTCATTACTTAGATTTACCAACCTATTTAAAAGCAACAAATGCACCTACATTTATTGCAGATATGGATGGCGAAAATGTGTACAAAAGTAATTTACCAAAAGAAGGAATTTTAATTATGGGTAATGAAGCAAATGGTGTTTCTAATGAAATAAAAAATATAGTTTCTAATAAAATTTCTATTCCACGTTTTGGAGAAACTCAAATAACAGAAAGTTTAAATGTTGCAACTGCAACCGCTATTTTATTAAGTGAGTTTAAGCGTGGTTATTAATTTTTATTTGGGCTTATAATTTTGGTAAACAACAACACCTTTAATTATTTTAATCCTAAAACCTTAAAAATCTGCAACTTTGTAACTAAAACCTACTCAAAAGCAAAGGTTAAAAATACACCCCTAGTGCCCATAAAATTTATTGGAGCTGTCCATTTACTATTAGGATCATCATCATATTTTACCTCATTATTAATGGCAAAAATTCCGCGAATAGATGGCGAAAATTTAAAGAAGTTTAAATAAATATCTACTCCTACTCCAACTTCGTACATAAAATTGTGGGTAGTCATTCTAAATTGTCCCGCAGAATTATCATCTTGATTGTCTTGATTACTAGAAAAATTATAATCGTAAGAAACACCAGCTAATAAATACGGACGAATATTATTATACCGATCTGTACTAAATTTAAAAAGCAATGGAACGTGTAAAAAGGTAGAGCT
>CAYWOM010000224.1:0-3926 GCA_964459905.1 uncultured Polaribacter sp.
CTTTTACATTGTTATCATCTTCTGGCATTGCCCATTGTTCTATGATAACTGGTTTACCTGTTGGTGTTACAACATCTACTTCAAAACCTGCATTTTTTAAATGTAATATTGGTAACATCATTTCAACAGGATGATTTCCTGTTGAAAACTTTTTACCATTAGCCATGGTCATGTTTCTTTCTTCAGTACACACCATTAACACTTTTTTATTTCCTGTGTATGGATTGTTATAAGTGGTATTATCAAAATTTGTTGTAGCAGAGGTTGCTAATTTTAATGCTAAAGGAGATGGAATAAAAGAACCATCTTCTGTTGCTGTTGGTCTGCTTGTTATGTATAATGCAATAAATGCAAGGATAATAATACTTACTACGGTAATTAATATTTTTTTTCTTCATTATGTTATTATTTTAATTTATTAAGAATTTTTTCTGCTACACCTTTTGCTGAAGCTGGATTTTGTCCTGTAATTAAAACACCATCTTCAACCACATTTGCAGTCCAATCTGCCCCTTTTGAATAGGTCGCGCCATTCTCTTTTAGCATGTCTTCTACTAAAAACGGAACAACGTCTACAAGTCCAGAAGCTATTTCTTCTGAATTAGCAAACCCCGTTACTTTTAATCCTTTTACTAAAGGTGTTCCGTCTTGTTTCTTAGTATTTTTTAAAACCGCAGGAGCATGACAAGCAAAAGCTACTGGTTTATTAGCATTAAAAAATCCTTCAATTAGCGCTATAGAGTTTTTGTCTTCTGCTAAATCCCATAATGGTCCATGTCCACCCGGATAGTAAACAGCATCGTAATCGGCCACATTTATTGTTTTTAATATTTTTGTATTCGATAACAGTTTTTGAAGTTTGGCATCGGTTTCAAAGCGCTTTGTACCTTCTGTTTGGTGATTTTTAGAAGCACTTGTTGGATCCATTGGCGGTCTTCCTCCTTTTGGAGATACTAAAGTAACTTCAATGCCATTATCGGTTAAAAAATAGTAAGGATCCGAAAATTCTTCTAACCAAAATCCTGTTTTCTTTCCAGTATTTCCTAAATCTTCATGGCTTGTTAATACGAATACTACTTTTTTAATAGTGTTTTCTTTAACAACCGCTTCTTTTTCAGCTGGTATGTTTGATTTTGTTTTATTTCCGCAAGCTGAAAATAAAGTAATGGCTACTACCATTAGTGATATTATTTTTATTGTTCTCATTTTTAATTATGCTTTACTGTAAAATGAATCTATTTTATGCTATAACTGTTACTAATTCTTCCATTGGTTTTCTAACCTTTACAAGTTTTGCTAGCCAATCTTTATCAACATCTTTATAGCCTAATGGCAATAATAATGTGCTACGTAATCCTTTTTCTTGCAATTCTAAAATTTTATCTAAAGCCTCTGGATCAAAACCTTCCATTGGTGTATTATCAACGCCTTCGAATGCGGCTTGCGTAATAGCGGCCATAAACGCAATATAAGTTTGGCGTGCTGCATGTTCAAAATTAGTTTCTGCGTCTTTTTGTGGATAGGAAGAGAGTAACATTTGACGATAATTTTCCCATCCTTCGTTCTTAAATCCACGAATCTTGTTGGTTAAATCGAACATATGATTAATACGGTCTTCTGTATAATTATCCCAAGCAGCAAAGACCAATAGGTGAGAACAATCTGTTACCTGTGGTTGATTCCAAGCAATTTCTTTTATACTTGCTTTAGTTGCCTCATTAGTAATTACAAAAACTTCAAAAGGTTGTAATCCGCTTGATGTTGGTGCTAATCGTATAGCTTCTAGTATGTTATCTATTTTTTCTTGAGGAACTACCTTACCATTCATAGCTTTAGTAGCATAACGTGTGTTCAATTTATTTAAAAAACTCATTATCTTATTTTTAATTAGACTGCAAAACTAATAAATAATTAAAACGTAAAAATTAACCTATGGTAATAAATTAATTTTTTTAATTCTTTCTTTTCTTATTCTGCTTAAGCTCTGTGGGGTTATACCTAAATAGGAAGCGATTTGATAGTTTGGTATTATTTTTTCAAAGTCAGCATAATTAGTAATAAACTGACTGTACTTTTCTGATGCAGTTAGTGTTAACAAACTTAAAATTCGTTTTTGAAGTGTTGCTGTTCGTTTTTCAAAATTTTTACGTTGAAAGGTTTCAAAAGGTAGAAATTCTTTGTAAAGCTTGTCCACCTTATTTTTATCAAGAATTAAAATTTTAGAATGTGTTAAACTTTCTATAGTTACAACAGATTTGTTATCTGTATAGAGGGTAATATAATCACTTATCCACCAGTTTTTAATAGCAAATTGAATTGTATATTCTTTGCCGTCTTCTGTTTTATAATAAGAACGTAAACACCCACTTACAACAAAGATGTGTTCTTTTTTTATTGAGTTGTTAGAAAGAATCATTTCTCCTTTAACTAAATTTTTTTCTATAATGATTGCATTTAGTTTCTTTTCAATCTCATCAGGTATAGAAAGATGCTTTTTAAAATAATCTAAAAGTTGGTTCATTTGTTGAAATTATCACTAAGAGAATAAAACGAAGTTAGCTATTTGTTTTAGAAATACAAAATTTAAAAGTTGGTGTAAAATAAAACCCAACTATTTAAAGTTGGGTTTTTAAAGTTTTAAAAAAGAATTAAAAATTATTTAGCATCTTGCTCTAATAAATCAAAAAACTGATTTAATTTAGGCATAATAATTATTTTTGTTCTTCTGTTTTTAGCTCTATTTACATCTGTGTCATTTTCTACTAAAGGAATATATTGGCTTCTTGCAGCTGCAATTAATCTAGCAGGTTTTACGCCATATTTATATTGTAAAATACGTGTAATAGAGGTTGCTCTCATTGCAGATAAATCCCAATTGTCTTTTAAAAATGCTGTTTTAATGGTTTTAGAATCTGTATGCCCTTCAATCATTACTTCCATTTCTGGTTGATTGTTAATTACTTTTGCAATTTTCTCTAAAATAGGAAATGCTTTATCGGTTACAGTATAGCTAGCACTTTTAAACAAAAGTTTATCAGAAATAGATATAAAAACTACTGTTTTTTCTACATTAACTTCGATGTCTTCATCTTGTATACCATCTGTTAAGTTTTTGGTTAAGTGGTATTTAATAGCAAGGTTTAAAGAATCTTTTTGCGTCATAGCTTCTCTAATACCATTAATATATTTGTCTTTTTCACTCAATTGAGCAATAACAGTTTTAATATTGTCTGATGAAGATTGCGTAAGAACTGTTAAGTTCTCAACTTGTTTTAGAGCAGATTTTTTGTCTTCTTGCAAAGATTTAACTTGTTCTTCTAATGCATACCCTTTTTCTTTTTCAATTAAGCATTTTTGTAAACTAGCTTTTACATTTACTAATTCTGTTTTTGTTTTATTATGCTGTTCTTGTAAAGAAACAAGTTCTTTTTTAGAAACACAAGAAGCTGCTAAAACAGCGAATACTAGTAATATTGATATCTTTTTCATTATTATTTTATTAAATGAGTCTGGCAAATTTAACAAAATGTATCAATAAAAACGAGTGTTCGATGTATTTTGTGAAAAATTTAAGTACTATTTTTGAAAAAAATAAAAAGTAATGAAACTTTATAAAATAATTATTCTTTTAATATTTACTAGTATTTTTTTAGGCTGTAAAAATGAAGTAAAGCCAACAAATTTTACGTTAAAAGGCTTCGTTTTTGGAACGTCTTATAAAATTGTTTATTTAAATGCTACAAAGAACCATCAAAAATCTATTGATAGTTTATTTTATTTAATGAATAAATCACTGTCTACTTATTTACCAACTTCTGATATTTCTAAACTTAATGCCGGAGATTCTAGCATTTTTGTTGATGAGTTATTTACTGAAGTTTTTACGAAATCTAAACGAATCTATAATGAAACAGATGGTTTTTTTG
>CAYWOM010000225.1:0-3924 GCA_964459905.1 uncultured Polaribacter sp.
TGAGAAATTTTACCACGCCATTGCGCAGAAGATTCCCCATTCTCTTCAAAAATTTGCTGATTAAAACGCACCATAAAAGAGGCCGTTTGTGGTGTTTTTTTTGTCATGATTAAAATTTATCCGGGTTCTTTTTCAGAGCCAACTTCATGTCTTAACAAACCTTTAAAAGCCTCATTTACTGTATTTCCTTCATACAAAACTTTATAGATTTCTTGAGATATTGGCATATCTACATTGTACTCTTTGGCAAGTTCTACAACTACTTTTGCTGTTTTAACTCCTTCAGCAACTTCATTCATATCTGTAATAATTTGTTCTAAACTTTTACCGCGTCCTAATTGAAAACCAACATGGTGATTTCTACTTTTTGCACTAGAACAAGTTGCCACTAAATCTCCCATACCAGCCAAGCCAGCAAAAGTTCTTTGTTTTCCGCCCATGGCAATTCCTAATCTGGTGAGTTCAGATAGTCCTCTGGTAATAATTGCTGCCCGTGTATTGTCTCCTGCATTTGCGCCATCTCCCATACCCGTTGCAATAGCAATAATATTTTTTAAAGCGCCTCCTAATTCACAACCAATTACATCAGAATTTGTGTATACTCTAAATAAACCAGAGCTAAAAACGGTTTGTAATCTTGCGGCAATTGTTTTATCAACCATAGCAATAACAGCTGCTGCCGCATTTCCAAAATGAATTTCTTTTGCCAAGTTAGGCCCTGTTAAAACTCCAGCTGGATGCCCAGGCATCATTTCATTGATGATTTCTGTCATTCGCATTTTTGTGCTAATTTCTAACCCTTTTGCCAAGTTTATAATCGGAACCCAAGGTCTAATATGTGGTTTTGCTTCTTCTAAAACCTTTCTAAAACTTTGTGCGGGAACTCCCATAACAATTACATCTGCTTCTTCTACCGTTTCTTTAATAGATGAAGATGCTTTTAAAGAAGGTGTTAATTTTGCATTTGGTAAGTATTTTTGATTGGTATGGTGTTCATTAATTTCTGCAACAGTTTCTGGGTTTCGAGCCCAAATAATGGTTTCTCCATTTTTTGCGGTTAGAGAAGCAACCGTGGTTCCCCAAGAGCCACCACCTAATAATCCTATTTTTAGTTTCATAAATTTGGTTTTATTAGTTTTCTAATTCTTTTTCAAATAAATTTCGAACGTCATTAACATACGTGTTTATGTGTTTTGGTTTCCATTCTGATGTATCTACAGGGTCTAAAACTACTACTTCGATATGTGTAGGTTTAAATATTTTACTTCCTTTAGGCATTGCCATGTAGGCGTTTTTAATAACGATAGGAATAATTGGTACACCTGCTTTCATGGCTAAATGAAAAGCACCTTTTTTAAATTTGCCTAATGTTTTACTTCCACTTCTGGTACCTTCAGGCGCAATTACAATTGAGGTTCCGTTTTTTAGTGCACTAACAGCTGGTTTCATTGCAGCTATGGCTTTGGTTTTGTCTGATCTATCAATGAAAATGGCACCTAATGCTTTAAAAACAGGTCCCATTGGTGTGTATTCTAGTTCTTTTTTTGCAACACCAGCAATGTCTTTTCGTAAAAGTTTCATCAAAATAAAGAAATCTGCGGAACTTTGGTGGTTAAAGCAAAAAACAGCGGGTCTAAAATCTTCTAAATTATGTTTTCCTTTTACGGCAATATCTAGGCCTGCAAGCTTTGTTCCTAAATCACCAATACTAGCAAAAGTAGTATTTGCGCCTTCTTGGCGAGACATTTTTAGTGTTCCTGTAACCAATCCTTTAAACGCAGAAGGATAAATACTTGCACCTGCTAATGCCGTTCTAAGACCATTAATTAGTGGTTTTTTTTTGGTTTCTTTAAAGCGAAGAATTGGCCAATTACTTTCAAAAGCAATTTGCGATAATTTATTATCTGGATTTGTAGCAACGGGGTTTCCAACAATTTCTAATAATGGATAATCGTCTATACTATCTGTATAAAAGAAACTTTTAGATAGGTCTATGTTATTTGTTTTTGCAAACTTTCTACCGGCTCTAGCTTTTCCTTCTGCCCAGCACATTTCGCTAATTGTACCTGTAAATCTTCCTTTTCTGATTTCCATTTCTGTACAAAAAATATCTTTAATACCTAGTTCGTTGGCTATGGGTGTAATTTGGTAACGTGTTGCCGCAGAAATAATAACTATTTGATGCCCTTTTTCTAAATGTGATGCTATTAATGCTCTAGACTCTGGATAAATTGTATTGGCCAAATGGTTTGCATACACCTCTTTACCAAGTTCTATAAATTGTTTTTCTTTGATTCCTTTAACTCCTGCGGCAGAAATTTTTGTAAGTATTTCAAAATCTCTATTCCCTGCAGCGTATATTAAGATGGTTGCAAATTGAGATAGTAACTCTTTTGCAGTAGATTTACCACTTAACAAACGAGATTGCATGAATTTTTTAGCAGAAAAATCATTAATTAAAGTTCTGTCTAAATCAAAAAAAGCGGCAATATGTGGTCCTTGTTCTTGTTTTTCTACTTCTTTAGAAATGCTATTTAACTCAGATCCTGGAACTATTTCTGCCTCAATTTTAGTGTTTTTTTGATTATTTTTTTTATTAATAACAACTTCTAGCTTTTGAAGATACGTTAAACGTTCTGTTAAGTTGTCTAATAAATTCATCCAAATATCTAATTCTTTAAAGTTGATTTTTTTATCAATGGGTGTTAATTTACTATTTTTTGCCAACCTTAAAGCACTTACTAAAAAAGGTTTAGAAACACTGTCTAATCTACTAATTCTAGACTGCCAATGTAATTCTTTTCCTTTAAAAAGGCATAATTCTATAAAGTCTGTGTCGTTAAAATCGTCTTCTAAATCCCAAGTATGCAACGTATGGCAAACTACTTTGTTAGCTTCTAAATAAATTTGTAAAATTGCTTTTGATACAAATAATTCTTGTTTTGATAATAGCTTATCTATATCTCCATTTGGATTATTAATAATAGTACGCCAATTTTTGTCAAATAACTTTAGCTCGGCTTCTATTTCGCTGCTAAATTTAGGTTTGTTAGTGTAAAAAAACTCAAACTTAAATAGGTTTCTAAGTCGCATTATTTCGGTCCAAAAAGATAATATTCTATCTGTTTTTTCATCCTTAATCTTTACCAAAGCCATTTCTATAAAAGCTCTGTGATATAAATGCGCAGACGCCATGTTGGCGTAATAAGTGGCTGTTAGAAATTCATTCTGAGCCAAACTAAATTGCGTCTTATAACCTGCTTTGTTTTTTTGAACAATACCCGCACTTTTTAATAAATTTAAAGCTTTTTGAACAGTAACTGCAATACTATTTCCTCTGTCTATAAGAACATCTTCTTTTCGTTGTTCTATGTAATTCATCAACTTTAAAACACTAAATTCTAGTTCTTTTTTTGTAAGCGCAAAACTACTTAAAAGTACGTTACATACTAGAGAAACTGTGGTTACTGGTGTAATCATATTTGCTTTGTGAATCAACTCAAAAGCAAAACGTGGTAAGGTGTTTTTGTGAGAATAACTGTCTTCTTCAATATCTGGTATTATAGCATTTTGATGCGCACTAGCATCTACAGGATCACCAAAACGTATGGCAGCTTTACCAAACTGATTTCCTAATTTTTTAAAATATTTGGCAAAAGCAGCAACGTTTTCAGACTTTTTCTCTTTTCCTTTTCCTTCTTCCATCATTTCTTTTACATCAGGTATTAAATCATACACTATAGAAACAGGTATGTATTTAATGTCTTTGGTGCTTTGCTTTTCACCTTCCATAATGTATTTTAAAATTCCCATTTGAGGATAGACAATTTTGCCTGTTCTAGAACGTGTTCCTTCAATGTTCCAAGTAAGATGATCTCCGTTTTCGATTAAACAAGAAATATAATGTCTTAATGCAGCTTTGTA
>CAYWOM010000226.1:0-3913 GCA_964459905.1 uncultured Polaribacter sp.
GGAAAATTATTATCTCCTCGTAAGGTAATGATGGACACTAGAGATAGATTAGAGGAATACTCTACTGGTTTAAGAAAAAATGGACCTGATCATGTAGATGGAAAATCTCTTTTAGGGGATTATATCACTGAAGAAGAATTATGGGCTTGTACATCATGTAATGCATGTGTTGAAGCTTGTCCAGTAAATATTGATCCACTATCAATTATAGTTGATTTAAGGAGGTATTTAGTAATGGAAGAAAGTGCATCGCCACAAGAATTAAATATGATGATGAGCAACATTGAAAACAATGGCGCGCCTTGGCAATACAACCAGCAAGACAGGTTAAATTGGGCAGACGAAGAGTAAATTAATTTTTAATGATGAATTATTAGTTTTAACTACAAAAAACTAACAACTAAAAACTTTAGATGATGAACGTACCAACAATGGCAGATATGATGGCGCAAGGCAAACAACCAGAAGTGTTGTTTTGGGTTGGCGCGGCTGGAAGTTATGATGATAGAGCAAAAAAAATATCAAGAGCATTTGTAAAAATATTACATCAAGCAAATGTAGATTTTGCAGTTTTAGGAACTGAAGAATCATCTACAGGTGACGCCGCAAAAAGAGCAGGAAATGAATTCTTGTTTCAAATGCAAGCAATGATGAATATTGAAGTGTTAAATGGTTATGAAGTAAAAAAGATTGTTACTTGCGATCCGCATTCATTTAATACTTTAAAAAATGAATATCCTTCCTTAGGAGGAAAATATGAAGTTTTCCATCACACACAATTTATACAAGACTTAATTGCAGAAGGTCGTTTAAAAATAGATGACACTACTTTAAAAGGTAAAAGAGTAACGTTTCACGATCCTTGTTATTTAGGAAGAGCAAATGAAGTGTATGAGTCTCCTAGAGATTTAATAAAAAGATTAGGTGTTAATTTAACAGAAATGAAACGCCATAAACAAACCGCTTTGTGTTGCGGAGCCGGTGGTGCTCAAATGTTTAAAGATGCGGAAAAAGGCGATAAAGAAATAAATGTTTTAAGAACAGAAGACGCTTTAGAAACCAAGCCTCAAATTATTGCAACGGGTTGCCCTTATTGCAATACAATGATGACAGACGGAATTAAATTTAAAGAAAAAGAAGCCGAAGTTGTGGTAAAAGACATTGCAGAACTTATTGCAGAAGCTAATAATTTATAAAATGAAATATTTATATGTACTCTTTTTTATAAGTCTTTTAACTTCTTGTAATAAAAAGCAGGTAAAAGAAGAAATTCATCAAGAAAATGAAGTCAAAAAAGATGCTGTTATTAAAATTAAAGAAGTTATTACAAAAGATCCAGTATTAATTTTTACTGTTCAAATAGCTGCTTTAAGTAATAAAAATGAAGATTTAGCAAATTTAAATAATGTAAAATATTATTACGAAAATGGTCTTATAAAATATAGATTTGGAGCTTTTGAAAGTTATAAAGAAGCCAGAAGATACAGAGTAGAGTTGTTAAATGATTACGAAGGTGCTTTTGTACAAGCATTAAAAAATGGAGAACCAATACATATTAAACAAGCTTTAAGTAATTAGTATTTTATGAGTCTTTTAAATTATATTAAAGCAGCACGTTTAAGAACACTTCCTTTGTCTGTTTCTGGAATTATTGTAGGTAGCTTTTTAGGAAATCAAGAAAATTTTAATTCATTAACAGAAAACTGTTTTAACACTGTAATTTGTGTAGTAAACACTTCAATTTTTCAATCACCAATCTTTTGGTTAGCAATTTTAACCACAATCGGTTTTCAAGTCTTATCTAATTTTGCCAATGATTATGGCGATGGCATAAAAGGTTCAGATAAAAATAGAACTGGAGAAGCACGCATGGTTGCTTCGGGTATTATTACTCCAAAGCAGATGAAATTAGCAATGATTGTTACTACAATTATTACATTATTTATAGCAATATTACTTATTTATATGGCTTTCGGAAAAGAAAATTTTGGCTATTCTGTTTTGTTTTTCGCATTAGGAATCACTTCAATTGCAGCGGCTATAAAATACACAGTTGGCAAATCTGCATACGGTTATAGTGGTTTAGGAGATGTTTTTGTGTTTTTATTTTTTGGTTTATTAAGTGTGGTTGGTAGTTATTTCTTATACACAAAACAAATTAGGTTAGATTTGTTTTTACCTGCTGTTTCTATAGGGTTATTAAGTGCTTCAGTTTTAAATCTTAATAATATGAGAGATCAAATTGAAGATAAAAAGAACAATAAAAATACGTTAGTAGTTAAATTAGGAAGTCAGAAAGCAAAAATTTATCATTATAGTTTAATTTTAGGAGCCTTATTTTCTACAATTATTTACGTACAAGTAAATTACTTTTCTCCCTTTCAATATTTATTTTTAATAGCCTTTATTCCTTTATTTTTAAATATAAAAGTAGTGGCACAAAATATTATTTTTGCCGAATTAGATAGCGAACTAAAAAAAGTAGCATTAAGTACATTTTTGTTTGCCATTCTTTTTGGAATTGTACAAACTTTTTAAACATCATTTATGAAAACAATAAAAATAATTTTAGGAATTATTAGTGCTTTTGTTCTAATTTTTTTTATGACGGGTTTGCTTATAAAGGAAACAAGTTATACAGCAAAAGTATCTTTAAATAAACCTATAAATGCTGTTTTTACCGTTTTTAGTACATCAGAAAATATTAAAAATTGGATCCCTGAAGTAAAGTCTTTTGAGGTTTTAAAAGATAATCCTGGTAAAATAGGAAGTGTTTATAAAATTGTAATTGAAAACCAAGGGCAAGAAATTACCATGACGGAAAAAGTTTTGGCCTTTGTAGAAAATGAAAAAGTAACTCTCTTTTTTGATGCTGAAAATATGTTAAAAACAGCCGATTATATTTTTACAGAAAAAGACGGAACAACCACTATTACCTTAAACTCAAGTTGCCAAAGCGAATCTTTTTTAATGGCGTGTATGTTTCCTTACTTTAAAGGAACTTTTAAGAAACAAGACCAAATGTATTTAAATAATTTTAAAACGTTTGTTGAGCAAGATGAAGTTTTGGAAACAGAAAAATAAATAATAAAATTATTGGTTCGAGTCTTTTTTTTTGATGAAACAAGAAAAATTAATTAAGAACTTTTTAACTATAAAAATGTCGTTTTCTTTTGATAAAAGCAACTTACAATAAATACATTCTTAATTTTAAAAAACCAAGTGGAACATCGCGCGGAGTTTTAAAAACTAAAGAAACTTGGTTTATCATATTAGAAAAAAATAACAAAACCGGAATAGGAGAAACCGGTTTATTTAGAGGTTTAAGTATAGATGATGTTCCTAATTACGAACAAAAACTACAATGGGTCTGTAAAAATATTCAGTTAGGATTAGAAAAATTATTGGTAGAACTAGCAAATTTTCCGTCTATTCAATTCGGGTTAGAACAAGCGTTTTTATCTTTAAAAGCTAAAGATTCTTTTAATTTATTTCCATCAGAATTTACCAAAGGAAATCAAGTAATTCCTATAAATGGCTTGGTTTGGATGGGGGCGAAAGAGTTTATGAAAGCCCAAATTAAAGAAAAATTAAAAACAGGTTTTACCTGTATTAAACTAAAAATTGGAGCCATAGATTTCGAGGCAGAAATAGACTTGTTAAAATCGATTAGAAACCAGTTTTCATCTAAAGAAATAGAGCTAAGAGTAGATGCAAACGGTGCTTTTAGCCCAAGTAACGCATTGGCTAAATTAGAAAGACTAGCTGCATTAGAAATTCACTCTATAGAGCAGCCTATTAAACAAGGGCAAGTGCAAGAAATGGCAACTTTGTGTAAAAAAACACCGATGCCAATTGCATTAGACGAAGAATTAATTGGCGTGTTTTCATCCGAAGAAAAAAGAAAATTAAT
>CAYWOM010000227.1:0-3901 GCA_964459905.1 uncultured Polaribacter sp.
TGACCCATTCCGCTTTGTGGACTATCTGGGGCAACCACAACAACATCGCCAATTTTATTCATTATTTTTATTAAAGCTCTAATTCCTGGAGCAGTAATTCCATCATCATTGGTCACTAAAATTAATGGTTTTTCTTGCATATTCTTCATTTTAAATACAAATGTAATTTATTTTAAATGAATTTCTTTTTAACATTTTGTAAAGAATTTTTCAGCAGTATTTTATGTAACATTGTAAGACAAAAAAAAATTAAAATACAAGTTACTTTAAAGTTTATTTTTAGGCTATTAAAATAGCTATCTTAGTAAAAAGATTGGCATCATTTTAGTACTTAAGTATTAAAATTAGTAACAAGACATTAAATAACAACATTCGGTTTATGAAAACATTACAAAAATTTACCCTATTTATAACAGTTTCTTTATTCACTTTTAATTTTACTGCAAAAGCAGCAGACACCACTTACAATATAGACCCAGATAAAGACAAAGTTTTAATTTATGTTTTAAAAAACATTTTAACACGGGGTCATTTTGTTGCAAAAGAAATGAATGATGATTTTTCTGAACATGTTTTTAATGATTTTATAGATGGGTTAGACCCAAGTAAACGCTATTTTACACAAAAAGATATAAAAGAATTTTCTAAATTCAAATATCAAATAGACAATCAATTGTTAAGTGATAATCTTTCTTTTTACAACTTAGTCTACAACCGTTTTACCAATAAAATAAAAAATGCAAAATCTTATTATGGAAATTTATTGGCACAACCGTTTAACTTAAATAAAAAAGAATCGATAGATTTAGATTATGATAAAGTGCCGTTTGCTAAAAACGAAAACGAATTAATTGATTACTGGCGTAAACAATTAAAATTAAACACATTAGGAAGGGTTCAAGAAAAAATAGAACAACAAGAAGAAAAACTTAAAAAAGATAAAAATTTCAAAAAAAAATCTTTTAAAACATTCGAAAAAGAAGCAAGAGTAGAAGTATTAAAAAATATGGATGAGCTTTATATAAGGATAGAAGAATTAGAACATGAAGATTGGTTTTCTACTTTTTTAAATAGCGTAGTTGGTGCTTTTGACCCTCATACAACCTATATGGCACCAAGAATTAAAGAACGTTTCGACCAAGACATGTCTGGTAAATTAGAAGGAATTGGAGCACGTTTACAGAAAAAAGGAATTTATACGCATGTTTTTGAATTGGTTTCTGGAGGCCCCGCTTGGAAACAAGGAGATTTAGAAGCTGGTGATATTATCTTAAAAGTTGCCCAAGGAGATAAAGAGCCACTAGAAATTGTTGGTATGCGTTTAGATGATGCCATAAAATTTATCAAAGGAAAAAAAGGCACCGAAGTTAGATTAACTGTTAAGAAGAAATTAGACGGTTCTACAAAAGTAATTTCTATTCTTAGAGATGTTGTAGAATTAGAAGAAACTTTTGTAAAATCTACCGTGGTAGAAAAAGAAGGTAGAAAATTTGGAATTATAGATTTACCCAAATTTTACATTAATTTCGATGACCAAAACTACAGAGATTCTGCAAAAGACATGGAAAAAGAAATTGAACGCTTAAAAAGTGAAGGCGTTACAGGTTTACTTATCGATTTAAGGAATAATGGTGGTGGATCTTTAAAAACCGCTATAGAAATAAGTGGTTTATTTATTGACAAAGGCCCAATTGTACAAGTAAAATATAGAGGCGAAGCGCCAAATGTAAAAAATGATATTGACCCAAAAATTCAATGGGATGGTTCTGTTGTTGTGTTGGTTAATGAATTTTCTGCATCAGCATCAGAAATATTTGCTGCCGCTATGCAAGATTATAAAAGAGCAATAATTATGGGTGGGAATCAAACCTACGGTAAAGGAACGGTTCAAAATATTTTACCAATCAATCAGTTTTATCCGAAGTATGAAGAAGATTTAGGATATCTAAAAATGACCATCCAAAAATTTTATAGAATTAATGGTGGCTCTACACAAATAGAAGGTGTGTATTCAGACATTGCTATGCCAAGTAGATATAGTTATATGAAATTTGGCGAGCGCGATTTAGACGGTGCATTAATTTGGGACAAAGTAGCACAAGCAAAATATACCCAAAAAAATTCGTATGCTAATTTTGCCGATGTTATATTTAACAGTAAAGAAAGAATTGCAAACGATGCTAATTTTATACTGATTAACGACTATGCAAAATGGTTAAAAGAAAATCAAGATGATACTTTATATTCTTTAAATTACACCTCTTTTTCTCAAGAAAATGACGCCCAAGAAGAACGTTCTAAAAAGTTTAAATCTGTTTTCGATTACAAATCTGATTTAACTTTTTCATCACCAGAATATGAAAAAACACTTATTAAAAAAGACACTGTTTTAGCTGACAAAAGATTGGCTTGGCATAAAAATTTATCAAAAGATTTATACGTTTCTGAAGCTTTAAATGTTTTAAGCGAATTAAAGCTAAAAAACAACGCTGAAATCATGAAAAATTAAACTAACTTTTTATTATAATCTTAACCTAATCTGTTTTAAAACAGGTTGGGTTTTTTAATTCCCTAAAATGAGTTTTAAAGTAACATTCTTAACAAAATGGGCAGATTTCGACCCCAACAGACACATGCGTCACACCGCATATAATGATTATGCAGCAGAAGTAAGAGTGCGCTATTTTGCCAAACATAATTTTTCTATAGACGAATTTACCAAACACAACCTTGGTCCAATTCTTTTTACAGAAGAAACTTCTTTTAGAAAAGAAATTCATTTAGGAGAAAATATTACGGTAAATTTAAAAATAGCTGGATTATCTAAAAATAATGAACGCTGGAAATTTACACATGAAGTTTTTAATGAAGCCTGCAAGTTGTCTGCAATTATAAAAGTGTATGGTGCTTGGATAGATTTAACAAAAAGAAAATTAACAATTCCGCCACCAGAAGCACAGCATTTATTTGATTTTGCTGAAAAAATTGATAGTTTTGAAGAAATTTCTCTTTCAAAAAAATAAGAACTAAAAAAATCGCTTAAATAAATTTAGGCGATTTTTAATATAACTTAGTGTCGCTTTTAAGCAAAATAAACATAGACTGCAATTACAATTACACAAACTGTAATTCCTGCAAATTTTACATGTTTCCAAGGTTTAATATCTACTTGTTGTGTATATTCTTGTACAAAAGCTGTTTCTCTAGGTTGTATTTTTCCAATGACTAACATAATAAGTACATTTAACGCAAAAAGAATTGCCATTACATCTAAAAAATGAGGATACGCTTGGGCTTTTATCAATGCTAATTCTGCTGCATCTACAATACCTTGTGCTTTTGCTTTTTCTATTGCTGTATTTACAAAATAAGGTTGCATAAAAAACTGACTCACAATATATAAAAGACAACCAGAAACTAAACCAATTTTAGCAGCAATTGCCGGAACCCATTTGGTTAAATACCCAACAACAATAATGGTTAAGATTGGTATGCTGTAAATGCCATTGATTTCCTGTAAATAAGCAAACAAACTACCTGCATTGGCAATTAAAGGCGCAATAAACATTGCCGCAATTGCTAATACAATTCCAAACATTTTACCATACTTTACAACTGTTTTTTCAGCTGCTTTTGGGTTGATGTGTTGTTTGTAAATATCGATTCCGAATAAAGTAACAGAGCTGTTTAAAACACTATTAAAAGAACTTAAAATTGCCCCAAACAATACCGCTGCAAAAAAGCCAACCCAAGCTTCTGGCAATACTTTATTTACCAATTTTGGGTACGCACTATCTGCACTTTCTAAGTTTCCATTAAAAATATGAAAGGCAATAATACCAGGTAGTACTACAATAATGGGACCTAATATTTTTATAAAAGACCCTAATAACAATCCTTT
>CAYWOM010000228.1:0-3894 GCA_964459905.1 uncultured Polaribacter sp.
GGATTAAAGAGTTTGTAAAAGAAATTATTTTAAAATTTCCTCCAGGATCAGAAAAAAAATAAAATTAAAAGCGTTCAATTAGAACGCTTTTTTTAGGTATTAAAATCATATTTTTGCAGCATGTATAACAAAAGAATTCCTTTAGAAGAAGGCGATTTCTATTTAAATGAACAAGGTTACAAAGTATTTACAGCACAATTTCATTTAAAAAGAGGGTATTGTTGTAAAAGTGGCTGTAAACATTGCGCTTACGCTTATGATAAAAAAACAGATAGTTTTAAATAAAAGTGACTATTTGTTGAAAAACGTATCAAAAGATTACCATAAAATTTAGAAAAATGATAAAAAAATTTTTAGCTTTAGTAGTAGTAATTCAGTTGGCAGGCTGTGCAGAATTGCAACAAGTAGTAAATAGTTTGCCAAATGTTGGTGGGGCTTTGTCTCAAGAACAAATTGGTAATGGTTTAAAGCAAGCTTTAGACAACGGAATTAAAAATCAGGTTTCTAAATTAACGTCAGAGAACGGTTTTTTTAAAAATGAATTGGTAAAAATCTTATTGCCACAAGAATTACAGGCTGTAGATAAAGGACTTCGAAAAATTGGTTTAAGTAATTTAGCAAACGAAGGTATTAAAGTCTTAAACAGAGCCGCAGAAGATGCTGTTAAAACCGCAACACCAATTTTTGTAAACGCTGTAAAAGATATGTCTTTTGCCGATGCTAAAGATATTTTATTAGGACAACAAAATGCTGCTACATCATACTTGCAAACCAAAACTGAAACAAATTTATATGCAAGTTTTAGTCCTGTAATTAAAAATTCTTTTGCCAAAGTTGGGGCAGATAAAATATGGAGCAATCTAATATCTAGGTATAATTCTATTCCTTTTGTAAAAAAAGTAAATCCAGATTTAACAGGTTATGTAACTACAGAAGCGTTAAAAGGTGTTTTTACAATGATAGAAGTTGAAGAAAAAGGCATTAGAGAAAAAGTTGGTTTACGTAACACAGCGCTCTTAAAACAAGTTTTTGCTTTACAAGACAATAAATAATACTTGAGTTTATTTTCTATTAAATTAGTAAAAATTTATTTTTGTAAAGTTTGTAAATAATACATTCAAAATTAGTATCAAAAAAATCCCGCTTTTTAAGCGGGATTTTTTAGTTTTTATACACCAGTGTTAATATGCATTATAAAAATATAGCGCTACATTTTTCAGTTAAACGCTTCGTTAATTTACATATTTCAAATTTCAATGCTAAAATTGAATTAAAATTATGGTAAGAGATAAGTTAATTTCTAATACTTAAAAAAAATCTTACATTTTCTTATAAAGTTAATTTCATAAAGCACAAACTAGTTCTAATTCTAGTAAATACATTAAAAATTTAATCTTTTAGATGTTTTTTTGTTATCAGAAAAAAGTAAAACTTTATCGGAAAAGGTTAACTTTTATAGGTCTTAACTACTTTTTTTTATCTTTTTTATTTATTTGAATTGTATTTGAATTAATGAGCAGTATTGGTATTTGCCTTTTTATTGGGTATTATTAATACTTGCTCTTTTTCATTTACTAAACATTAATTCAATTATTTAATTAAAAAAATATTTTATGAATAACAAGAACCACCTATTCTTAATCTTACTATTCTTTGGGATAACAATATTTGCGCAAGAGAATGTTGTTTCTGGTATAGTTTCCGATAATTCTGGAGTTTTACCAGGGGTAAGTATTATAATAAAAAACTCAAATACAGGAGTACAAACTAATTTTGATGGTAAATATACTATTAGTGCCCGTAGAGGCGATATTTTAGTATTTCAATTTTTAGGTTACAAGATTGTAGAAAAAGCAGTTGGTAATTCTAATAGTATAAATGTTATAATGATTGAAGATCGAAGCGTTTTAGATGAGATTATTGTTACTGGTTCTGCAAAAGGTAAATCAATTAAAGAGTTAACATTTTCTATAGGCCAAGTTAATAAAGGCTTGCTAGAAAATGTGCCTTCTACGTCTGGTGCTGCTGCTGCATTACAAGGTAAAATATCGGGTGTATCTATTTCGCCATCTGGAGGTAATCCTGGTGGAGAAGTAGCCATACAATTGCGTACTGCAAACTCAATAGCAACTGGGCAAAAACCTTTAATTATTGTAGATGGTATTATACTAGAAGGAGGTTTAGCAGATGTTAATACCGAAGATATTGAAAGAATAGAAGTTGCTAAAGGTGCTGCTGGTGCTTCATTATATGGTTCTAGCGCAGCAAACGGAGTAATACAAATTTTCACTAAAAGAGGAAAAAATAATAATAAGGTAAACGTAACCTATAGAAGTGAAGTAGGAATTAAAAATATTGTAAACAAATATGATCTGGCAAGAACCCATCGTTTTAAACTTACTGCAGATGGATCAGCGTTCGATTTAACAACAGGTTCAAGAGAAGTAGATACCGATGGTATAAGTGATAATCCATACCCTGGTATTAACTACGATTATCAAGATGAAGTATTTAGATCGGGTACTTTTAATACACATTACGCTTCTATATCTGGCGGAAGTAACACTTCTAGGTATCTTTTTTCTTATCAAAGATTACAAGATGAAGGTATTATTAAGTTAGTAGATGATTACAGAAGAGATAATTTTAGATTAAATTTAGATAGCGATATCTCTGAGAAAGTAAAAGTAAAAACTTCATTTTTTTATAGTAATTCATCTAGAGATGCTGCAATAGACGGAGGTTCTACAAATAATCAATTATTTACAGCATTAATTACAGAACCAATTTATGATTGGAATGCTATAAATGAAGAAGATGGAACTCCATATAACTGGGATAGTAATATTTTTGATCCCAACTTAAGAAACCCATTATATTCATTGGCTAATAATGATAGAACAGAAAAGAGAAATCGTTTTTTAGGAAATATAGCAATAGATTACCAAATAACACCTTGGCTTCAATTAAATGGTGCCTACTCTTTAGATTATGAGAACAACACTTTTGAAGACTACATACCAAAAGGTTTTTTGTCTGACACACCAGATGGTCAGGCTCAGAATATAGGGTTTTTACAGCGATCTAATTTTGTGGGTAGAGCGCAAAACTTAAGATTTAATAGCTTATTTACCAAGTCGTTTGGCTTAGAAGATGAATTTAATATAAGTCTTAGATTAAGTTACCTTAATGAAAGGTATGAGAATGAGTTTAATAATGCCGAAGGCTATAATTTAGCCGTATCTGGCATAAGATCTTTAGATAATATTTCAGATAGACCAACCGTATCTTCTTCAGTCGAAGAAATTATTACCGAAAGTTATTTTGCAATTGCAGATATAGATTATAAGAAAAAATACCTATTTAGTGGTGTAGTAAGAAGAGAAGGATCTTCATTATTTGGTCCAGACACACGTTGGGCTAACTATTTTAGAACCAGTTTAGCGTATCGTATTTCTCAAGATTTTGAAATTCCAGGAATACAAGAACTTAAATTAAGAGCGTCTTACGGTACCGCTGGTATTAGACCCACTTATGAAATGAGATTTGAAACTTTAACACTACAAAATGGCTCTCCAACAAAAGCAACTTTAGGTAATGATGCATTAAAACCAGCAAAAACAGGCGAACTAGAGTTAGGGCTAAATATAAATTTTTTAGACAGATTTTCATTTGAGTTTAATTATGTAAAAGCAATTACAGATGATCAAGTTTTATTTGTACCACTATCTGCTGCAGGTGGTGGAGGTTTTGGAGGCCAGTGGAGAAACGCAGGAGAAATAGATGCTACTACTTTAGAAGCTTCTTTTAATGCGAATATTGTAAAGACTAAAAATGTAAAGTGGGATTTAGGAGTAGTTTGGGATAAATCAAAACAAAAAATTAATAGGTTAG
>CAYWOM010000229.1:0-3886 GCA_964459905.1 uncultured Polaribacter sp.
AAAAGCGAATAAATTTGCTGAAAAATTTAATGCCAAAAAAGCTTATAATTCTTATGAGAATTTGGTAAAAGACCCAACTATTGATGCTATTTATATAGCAACTCCACACAGTTTTCATAAAGAACATGCCATACTTTGTTTACAAAACAAGAAAGCAGTTCTATGTGAAAAACCTTTTGCAATGAATCTGCAAGAAGTGCTAGAAATGATAGCCGCAGCAAAAGAAAATAAGGTTTTATTAATGGAAGCTTTATGGACATGTTTTTTACCACATTACAACGCTGTTTTAGAAATTATTAAGAGCGATGAATTTGGGAAACTAAAAAAACTAGAAGCCGATTTTGGTTTTTACACACCCTACAATACAGCAAGTAGACTTTTTAAAAAAGAAGTTGGTGGAGGTAGTCTGTTAGATATAGGAATTTATCCAATTTTTGCAGCACTTTCTACACTAGGAATTCCAGAAAATATAGAAGCCGATGCTACTTTTTTTGAAAACGGAGCAGATGCTAGTTGTGCCATGGTCTTTCATTATAAAGATGCTAAAGCAATTCTAAAAAGCACCTTATTAGAAGAAACACCAACAGAAGCTGTTTTTACTTTTGAAAAAGCCATCGTAAAAGTTAACAAACGTTTTCATCAGCCAACTAGTATAACAATTATCAAAAAAGGAAAAGAAGAAAACACCTATTTTAATACCAAAACTGTTGGTTATAATTTTGAAATTGAACATTTTAATCAACTCTTAAGAGCTGGCAAAACAGAAAGTAATATTATGACTTTTGAGTTTTCTGAAAATTTAATGCAAACGTTAGATAAAGTTAGAGAAATTATTGGATTAGAGTATTAGATTTTATTATTTTTTAATCTAAAACCAGTACCCATCACCTTAATATTTAAAATTATAAGTTAGCGATGTTATCTTTTCATCAAAAATTAAAAGCATAAATATTTTTTTTTAAAGCAAAAAAAAACTCAAGTTTAAACTTGAGTTTTTTTCTATTCTCTTAAAATAAAAAGCAATAAAATTTATAGTGCTCCCCATTCTCTTAAAATAAAAAGCAATAAAATTTATAGTGCTCCCCATTCTTTTAAAGAAGCCTTGTTCATTTTAATATATCCTTGGTTTTCTGCTTTTTCAGCATACTTTAAAGACATTTTTGCAGCAGCAATTGCACCTTTTACATTTCCTGCTTTTGCATGAATTAAAGATTGCTGACGCAAATACCAAAATTTTGGTGCGTCTGAAGTCATTTTAACCGCTTGGTCAATCCACATTTGTGCTTTTTTGATATCTTTTTCTGCTTGCAAATAATACACGGCAGCAGCATACATATCTCCTGCAGATGGCCCATTCATTACTTTGTCTATTGCTTTAGTAACAAGTGCATCTGTAGGTGTTTCAAACTTTAAACTTACAGAGGTGTTTTCCCATAGTATTCCTAAAGTTGCAGAATTATCGGTAACATCATCAAAAGTCATTGTAAATGTTTCAATTTTCATTGGCATAGCTTCTGTTGTTAATTTAACTTGTGCGGCAACTTTAGCATCATCCCAACTTTGTGGAGCGCCATTTCCTTTAAATTCTGTATAAAAATAAATTTCCCAAGAAGATGCAGATGGTTTTGTGAAAATTGCATAGGTTCCTTTATTTAATGTTTTTCCGTCTAAAGTAACATCAGAATCAAAAGTTATTTTTGTTCTAGAATTTGCACCAGTTCTCCATATTTTTCCAAAAGGTACTAAATCTCCAAAAACGGTTCTTCCTTTTACACCGGGTCTAGAATATTCTAAAGTTACATTTGTTAAACCTACCTTTTGAGTAATTTTTTGAAATGTACTAGGTTGTGGTGTTTCAATTTGTGCATTTGTAACATAGGTTACTGTTACAACAAATAAGTATACTAATATTTTTTTCATGATATGTATATGTTTTGGTTATCTAACCAAAAATACGAATTCAAAAAAGGACAATTGTTAACAAAACCTTAAAATAAACCAATGTATCTTTGCAGTTATTCTGTTTAATTTAAATTTTAAACGTCACTTTAAGCGCAGTAAATAGGTTGTAATTATAATTAGTTTTTAGCTGCGCTCTAATAGACATAAATATTATTTATGAAGAAATATTTAGCTGAATTTATTGGCACTTTTTCTATGGTTTTTTGCGGAACAGGAGCAATGACTGTTAATGAAATAACTGGTGGAGAAGTAACCCATGTAGGAATTGCAATTACCTGGGGTTTAATTGTAATGGCAATGATTTATGCCTTTGGCGAAACTTCTGGAGCACATTTTAATCCAGCAGTTTCCATAGCTTTTGCTTATGCAAAAAAGTTTGATTGGAAAGAAGTTCCTAAATATATTAGTGCACAGGTTTTAGGCGCATTTGCCGCTAGTTTGGTGCTTTGGTTTTTGTTTCCTGCTAGTGAAAATTTAGGTGCAACCATACCAACTGTAGATGTTTGGCGCGCATTTGTTTTAGAATTACTACTTACTTTTTTCTTAATGCTTGTAATTATTAATGTTTCTACCGGTAGCAAAGAAATGGGCGTTATTGCCGGAATAGCAATAGGTGCCGTGGTTCTGTTAGAAGCAATGTTTGCAGGGCCCATTACAAATGCTTCTATGAATCCTGCCAGATCAATAGCGCCAAATGTAGTTTCTGGAAATATAGAAAATCTTTGGTTGTATATTATAGCACCTATTTTAGGTGCTTTATTAGCGGTAGTTTCGTGTAAGTTGATAAAAGACGATAATTGCTGTGATGCTGTTAATTGCTAATTAATAAGAAATTTTATTTTGAAGAATATAAGTATTTTAGGTTGCGGTTGGTTAGGAAAAGCATTGGCTATTTCTTTATTAGAAGATGATTTTTTAGTAAAAGGATCTACAACCTCGGTAGATAAAATAACTAATCTAGAGGCGGTTGGTATAGAAACTTATTTGATAAATATTTCTGAATTTGAAGAGTTTGACAATTTTTTAAATACCGATATTTTAATTATTGCAATTACGTCTAAAGATATAGATAGTTTCGAGAACTTAATTTCTCAAATTCAGAATTCTGCTGTTCAAAAAGTTGTTTTTATTAGTTCTACTTCTGTATATGCAAGACGCAACAAAGTTATGACAGAAGAAGATGCGGTTTTAGAAACCTCGTTAACAGAAATAGAAACCTTGTTTAGAGAAAATACTTTTTTTGAAACTACAATTATTCGTTTTGCTGGTTTATTTGGCGATGAAAGGCATCCTGCATATTGGTTTAAAAACAGACGAAAAATTCCGCAACCAAAAGGCTTTGTAAATATGATTCACCGAGAAGATTGTATCGAAATTATACATACAATTATTGCTAAAAATTGTTGGAATACAACTTTTAATGCGTGTTCTAATCATCATCCTACAAGAGAAGAGTTTTACGTAAATGCAAGAATGAGCAAAGGTTTAGAGCCTCCTGTTTTCGAGGAAAATGAAAAATATCAATGGAAAATTATTAGTGCTAAAAAACTACAAAAAATTTTAGATTACAAGTTTATTTATGATAATTTAATGAAGATTTAGTGTGTAAGGTTTTAGTGCCAGTAGTTAGTTATGTGTAGTTTTTATCGTAAGATTTTTCATTCTAGATATTAAATTAATAGCTAACAAAACCATTGTAAACGCGAACGTAAGTTTTGTTGTTTAAAGTTGTTTTTGATATGTATTTCAAAAAAAAAAATCAATACAAAATATAATACCATACTTGTTTTTTGAATATTTACACATAAAAAAAAAAGCGTTGTGATTAAAATCACAACGCTTTTAAATACTTTTATTAGTAAGAGACTATCTTCTTTTTTCAGTAATTCTAGCTTTTTTACCAGTAAGACCTCTAAAGTAGAAA
>CAYWOM010000230.1:0-3875 GCA_964459905.1 uncultured Polaribacter sp.
TAAATTACTTCAGTTTTTCATGGAAAGAGGCGTTTTTTTACGTCCATTAGGAAACACCATTTATATTCAACCGCCTTATGTGATTACCGAAGCGCAACTACAAAAAGTGTATACAACTATTGAAGAAAGTTTAGATATTGTTTAGGGCGTTCAGTTGTTTTGCCTTTTTTGGCAAACAACTGCAGGCTTTCGGCAGTCGCTATTTTTGTTGAAAAAACAACAAAAATGAGCTCCAACAATGCCTCAATCCTTAACGCAAAAAAAAACAGCCTCACAGATTTTTAAAACCAGTAAGGTCTTTAAAATAAAAACTTTACTAAGGTAAATTTATATTTGATTAACCCCTTGCGTATTATGGTTTAAAAACGAGTCTAATTGGTAGAATTTCATCAAAAGGAAAAACAGGTTCGATTAAAATATCTAGAAACCTTCCGTTATTTTTTCTAATAAATTAATTTGTTCTTGACTCTTTTTTATCAGCACATATAAGTCTTCATAAACCCATTTCCCGTCTGCTTTTATGCCTTTTACAATAATAGTCCCTTCACCTTTATTCCCTTTTATTGGAATCGAAAAATCAATTTCTCCATCCTCATTATTTAAAGAAATATTTCCAGAGGGAATTCTGTTTTTTTCAATAGAAACACCTAAAGCTTCCATAACTTTTGGATTGCTATACGCCAGTTCTGTTGCGTATTTAACAGGTGTAGATTCATCAAATATTTTAGAAACCCCAAAAAGTGCAGCGCCAATTCCAAAAACAAAAAACAAAATAACTACAATGCATCCACAACCGCAGCCACCAATAGGTACTGCCCACATCCAATTGCGTTGAAACCAATTTTTTTGTTCTATTTCTTCCATTTTTTTTGTTTTTTTCAAGCTAAAGATATTTATTTTTTTAAGAATAAAGTCGGTCAAATAAATATTAGATGGTTTATTTTTGTTAAAAATATAATTTATTGAACCAGCCAATTTCCATAACATCCATTTCATCTATTTCTGCATTAGGAAATAACCCTAAAGAAATCTGGCAAAATTATTTATTAGACAGTCATTTTTTGTCTGAAAAAAAAATAAATGGAAAAGCAGTTTTTGTAGGGCAAATTTCTGAAGAAAATCAACAAAAAATAAATGATTTAAAAAATTCAGATTTAAAATATAGAAATTTAGACGCTTCTGTTTTGTTTGCAATCTATGTTTCTAGAGCAGCTGTACAAAATGCACATTGGAAATTAGATGATAATTTTGGAATTAACTTTGGTTCTTCACGCGGTGCAACAACATTATTTGAAAAATACTATAAAGAGTTTTTAGAAACTAAAAAATCAGCAACCTTAAGTTCGCCAACCACCACATTGGGTAATATTTCTTCTTGGGTTGCGCATGATTTACAAACATCTGGCCCAGAAATTTCACACTCAATTACCTGTTCTACAGCCTTACATTCTTTGCTAAATGGTATTGCATGGATAAATTCTGGAATGGCAGAAAAATTTTTAGTGGGAGGAAGTGAAGCCGCATTAACCGATTTTACCATTGCACAAATGCAAGCGTTAAAAGTGTATGTTAAAAATAAAAATAAAGAAGAATATCCTTGTAAATCTTTCGATTTAAAAAAGACGCAAAATACAATGGTTTTGGGCGAAGGCGCAGCAGCAGTTTGTTTAGAAAAAGGAATTGTAAAAAATGCCTTGGCAATTATTTCTGGAATCGGTTTTGCTACAGAAGTTTTACAACACAATACCTCTATCTCTACAAATGCCATTTGTTTTCAAAAATCGATAAAAATGGCGTTGGGAGAAATTTCTTTGGATAAAATTGATGCCATTGTAATGCACGCGCCCGGAACTATAAAAGGAGATGCATCAGAAATAAACGCCATAAAAAAAGTTTTTGGAGAAAAAACACCTTTTTTAACCACTAATAAATGGAAACTTGGGCACACATTTGGTGCATCTGGCATGTTGAGTTTAGAATTAGGGTTGCTAATGATAGAGCATCAACATATAATTGAAGTTCCGTTTGCAGAGAAACAAATTCATCCTAAGAAAATAGAAAAGGTGTTAATAAACGCTGTTGGTTTTGGTGGTAATGCTGTGTCTATTTTGCTATCGAAACCTTAATTTATTTAAAAAGAAAAATTATTTTTTGCTAAAATAATTAGCAATTTAACACTAATTTATATTTTAAGATTCCATCCTTTTTCTTTTTATGCCAATAATTTATGAAAACACTAAGGCAAATAGCTATTTTGAATGGTTTTATGTTTTTTTTTAAAATTAATATTGCAAATAAAATTTGCAATATTAATTTTTATTTGTATATTTACGCTATAATTATTAGCTAATTGTTTTTTATGTGTTTTTTTTTAATAGTTTTTACATCTTTTTTTTATGAGCTAATACTTAAAAACTAATATTATTAGCAATTTTCCAACTAACTTAAACCTTAAGGTATGATTTTATTTCTAGAAGCTGTTGCTGTTTTTGTATTAAAATCCGTAGCAATTTTATGTAACTTTTTGTAATATTGACTATTGGTGTTTTAAAACAATAGTACAAGCAAATTAAAAACCACTTAATTTAACGCTATTTAAAAGAATTACAAGCGTTATTGTATTCGTTACACATATTTTTTAGCGATTATTAAGGGTATAATATAAACTTTTTAAAACAGTAATACTATGAAATTTTTTAAACGATTATTTAAAATGGGACAAGCCGAAGCAAATTCTGCTTTAGACAATATGGAAGATCCTATTAAATTAACAGCGCAAGGAATTAGAGATTTAAAAGAAGATCTCGGAAAAAGCCTAGAAGCCTTAGCGCAAGTAAAAGCTTTGGCAATTAGGTGTAGAAACGAGTACGAAGAACTTTTGTTTAAAGTAGAAAATTACCAAGATAAAGCAATATTATTATTAACAAAAGTAAAGAAAGGTACTTTAGAAATGCCAGAAGCAGAACGTTTGGCAAAAGAAGCTTTAATTAAAAAACAAGAAAGTAGCCAGCAAGCAAAAAATGCAAAACTTAAATCTGTAAAACTAGAAGGTTCTGTTGCTCAATTAGAAATAAATATTGTAGCAATTAAGCAAAATATTAGCAAATGGGAAAACGAACTAAAAACTTTAAAAGCTCGTGTTAAAGTGTCTAGCGCAACTCAAAAATTAAACAAACAAATGGCGGGTTTAGACACCTCTAGTACAGTTTCTATGTTAGAAAGAATGAAAGATAAAGTAAATCAAGAAGAAGCTTTAGCAGAAGCCTATGGCGATATTGCAAATGCCAATAAAACGCTAGATGCAGAAATTGATAAAGCCATTGATTTTACACAAGACAATGCCGAAAATGAATTGGCAAAACTAAAAGAACAGTTAGGTTTTTCTAACGATATAAAATCATAATATTGAACTCATTAATAGATATCTTATTTTCTCCGGTAAATTGCACACTCACTATTTTAATGCTAATACTTGTATTGTATTGGCTAGTAACAATGATTTCTGGAGTAGATTTTGATGTGGATGTTGACATTGATGCAGATTTTGATGCCAATATTGAAGGCGGAAATATCGATTTTCAAGATGTTGCTAGTACCGAAGTTAACAAAGAAGATATTGTAGGCAAAAGAAGAAATTCGCTAAAATGGTGGCAAGTAGTTTTGGTTTATTTTAACTTTGTTGGTTTGCCATTTATGTTCACATTTACTTGTTGGATTTTTCTTTGGTGGATTTTAACTACTATGGTTACCACAGTAACGTTTAGTTATAACAATACTTTCGGCTTTATTATTATGATATTAGGGTTTTTTCCGGCATTAATCTTAACCAAAATATTTACAACGCATCATACAGCCAACTCTAGCACTCCTACAAC
>CAYWOM010000231.1:0-3847 GCA_964459905.1 uncultured Polaribacter sp.
AAAAGTTTTAAAAGCATGTTATGATGGTGGTGCTCGTTTAATGGAGTTTACTGCTAGAGGAGATTTCGCTCACGAAGTTTTTGGAGAATTAACAAAATATGCTGTTGCTGAATTACCAGGAATGATAATGGGGGTAGGTTCTGTTACAGATGGAGCTGCTGCATCTTTATATATGGCTTTAGGAGCAAACTTTATTGTAACTCCTGTTTTAAGAGAAGATATTGCAATTGCATGTAATCGTAAAAAAGTTTTATGGTCTCCTGGTTGTGGTACATTAACTGAAATAGCTAGAGCTGAAGAATTAGGCTGTGAAATCGTTAAATTATTTCCTGGTGATATTTATGGACCTCAATTTGTAAAAGGAATTAAAGGTCCTCAACCTTGGACGAGCATTATGCCAACAGGTGGTGTTTCTCCAATAAGAGAAAATTTAGAAGGCTGGTTTAATGCAGGTGTAACTTGTGTTGGAATGGGATCTAAATTAATGGCTAAAAATGCAAATGGTAGTTTCGATTATGCTACAATTGAAAGTAGAACAAAAGGGGCTTTAGATATTATTAAATCTCTTAGATAGTATTATTTTTACAAAAAAATATTTAATACCCTTCAATATTTTTTATTGAAGGGTTCCTTCTAGTATGAAAAACAACAAGGCAATTTTTTATATGATTTTTAGCGTAATAGCGTTTGCTATTATGAATGCTGTAGTAAAATATTTAACTGCTTTTAATGTATATCAAATTGTTTTTTTTAGATCAATAGGTACTTTAGTATTTACAATTCCACTTATTTTAAAATATAAAATTCCTATTTTAGGGACTCATAAAAAACTATTATTTCTTAGAGGTTTAATTGGTATTATCTCATTAACGTGTTTTTTTGAATCTTTAAATTATTTAGCAGTGGGTACGGCAGTTTCATTAAGGTATACGTCGCCAATATTTGCCGCAGTTTTTTCGCTCATATTTCTTAAGGAAAAGATTAAACCCATACAATGGTTTCTTTTTATTTTAGCATTTATAGGCGTTTTAATTATAAAAGGATTTGGAGTAGATGTAAATACTTTAGGATTGATATTGGTAATGATATCAGCACTTTTTTTAGGTTTAATTTTTGTTGTTATAAGAAAATTAGGCAACAAAGAACACCCGCTAGTTATTATAAATTATTTTATGGTAATGGCTTTTGTATTTGGCGGTTTTATGTCTATAAACAATTGGAAAAACCCAAACATTACAGAGTGGTTTCTTTTACTTAGTATAGGTGTGTTTGGGTATGTTGGCCAATTATATATGACAAAAGCATTTCAGTCAGACGAGACATCAGTAATTGCGCCTTTAAAATATTTAGAAGTAATTTTTATGATTATTATTGGTGCTTTCTGGTTTGGCGAAATTTATAACTTATTTACGTTATTCGGCGTGTTTTTAATCTTATTAGGTTTGGTTTATAATATCTATATTAAGAGAATAAAGTGATAAAAGGTCTTAATTTAAAAGCTCTTGATTAATTCGCTGAATTCAGATTATAAATGTAATTTTCTGATCCTAAATGTTTTGAATTTCCTTTAAAACCCTTCAAATATGTGTTTGTTTAAACGTTTGTAAGTTACAACTCCATTGTAAGTTTTATCAATGCAGAATAATATTTTCATGCTTAAATCTCAAAAAAGGGGCGATTTTAATTTGGATTGGATTTAGTCAGTTTTAAAATAAATCAAAAATATATTAAATTATTATTGAATATATTTTAGAGATAATAAAAAGTATGACTCTGCCCTGTAAGTTTTATTTTCTAAACTCTCGTATTTAAAGTTTATTACTACAAGGTTATCTTTAAAAAGTCAGAGACAAATCGTTCTTGTTAATTACTAATTAGCGGCTTTGCAATAAACCGCAACACCTATATAAAATATGTTCTGTCTTAAGCTAGGTTACCGCTGCTTTTCTATTACTTAAAAGGTAGTAATACGTATATGCTTGTTTTTATTATGTCTTTACCCCATATAAAATAAGGTTTATAATGTGTCTTAAGAACAAGTAAAAACTAATAAAAAAAGCGGTTCGAATCCGCTAGACACCTCAAAAGAGCTATCAATCATTAGATTTTTAGCTCTTTTTTCTTTTATTTAGCTATTAAATTAGTTTTTAATATCTTTGAAATCGTTAAAAAATTTTTACTACAAATGGAAGAATTTATCCTTTATTTTAAAATGGGGCTGCATCATGTTTTAGACTTTAGATTAATCTCTTTTAAAAAAGCAGAGAACTCGGTGGTTATTCGTGTTCCCTGTGCAACTAAATCTCAGTCTCTTTCTACAGCTTTATTGGTCTCAGGCTAAGCGCATTAAAAGTTGAGTAATTCTACGAGGTATTCTAGATTCCAAGCCGCCATTTTCCGCATTCTTTTAATGCTTATTTTTTTGTTCTGATTTTGTTTCCTTTGCATTATTTTAAGAGCTGTTTTCAGGATTATTGAAAAATTTTCAGTTACATTTTTAAACCTCTTTCTACTTTGGTCTTCTTTAAAAATCACATCTAAAGACCAATGTAATTTATTTTCAATAAACCAGTGATTTCTTGTTGATTTCAAAAATATTTTTGGAGTATTTAATTGATTACTAATATAATACCGTTTGTCTGTTGTTGTTTTATTTTTGCTTTTATGATACACTTCTGTTCCAATTTCTATAAAAGTTCTTAATTTTTTCCATTGATTAGCTTGTTCAATATGACTGGTGTCAGTCATCATTTTACACACTCTTTTTTCTACCCTATTCCCGTTAATTTCTAAGGTTTCATAAATAGTTGTTTGTTCTTCATGATACACTTTAAAGGCCGTTTTAATGTCTTCATGCAATGTCTTTTGGTTGTCTTTTACGGCCAATAAATAATGGCCATGATTATCAACAATTTGTGCTGCTATTTCTTTTTGACAACCCATGGCATCAATACTAACCAAGGCATCTTGTAAATCTAATGTTTCCAAAAGCTTTGGTATGGCCGTTATTTCGTTCGATTTTTCATCTGTTTTTTCTTGTCCTAAAAAACTACAATCGTCCGTTAAATAAGCATGTAATAAGTGAATCATTTTCCCTGATTTAGTACGACTTCCTCTACATGCTTTACCATCAATAGCAATATGCTTATCCTTAATGTCAATAAGACTTGACATCCATTCTACAAAAATTAATTGAAAAGACTTTGGGTTATAAAGCGAGAAAAAACGATTAAAAGTATCATGTGATGGAATTCCATTTTTTAAATCTAAATACTTAGAAAAAAAATCGATTCTTGCATTGCCAAAATCCTCTATTTCTTCCCAATCCTGAGCATTACAAATAACAGCCAAGATTGTTATAAAAACAATATTTTCTACAGGATGTAGTTTTTTTCGATCTAGTCTAAAATCTTTGATACTTTTTGAAAAATTGAGTAATTTGTTTTTGTTCATATTTATCTGATAATCAGATAAATATACGAAATTTTATATCAAAAAACAACCATAAACACTTGTTTTTTAGCGCATTAAATAGTTGGAGAATAAATATATTTTAATGCGTTTAGCCTGTATTGGTCTGAATATCAAGCCATCTTCTACGTTTTATGTGTAAGTATACTTGATGACCTCGAAGCGGAAAACCTTGAATCGTAATCTGCTTATGAAAGCCTTTAGAGTGTAGCTTTAAATCTGAAAACTCTTTTGGAATAGCTATATGTTCTTCAAAATATAAATGAAGTAATTCCCCTTCTTTTTCATGTTTAACTAATTTAAAATAATCAACCAGTATTTGAGGTAGAAACAATGACAATAAATCAGTACTAAAATCCATAAAACTATTTTTTGC
>CAYWOM010000232.1:0-3844 GCA_964459905.1 uncultured Polaribacter sp.
TCTATCTGCAATTACTGCATCAACCAAACCTTCTAAAGAACCATATTGTTGCTCGTCTCTAAGGCCTTCAAAAGTAGAAAACATATGGGCTTAAATAAAACCTACAGCGATTAAACTTCCAAAAATAATTACTGCTTTTTTTAGTGCTTCTTGTTTTTCTATTACTGTTCTTTTGGTAGAAAAAAATTCTTTTAACGCTAAAAAACCTAAAATAGGCACACATAATTCTGCAATAACTTGTATAGATGAAACGGCTCTAAACTTATTATAAAGTGGTACATAATCGATAAAGAAATTGGTTAAAAACTCTAAATTCCTTCCCCAACTCATTAAAATTGAAAAAACTGTTGCTGCAACTAACCATTGTTTTAACTTTCCTTTTACTAAGAAAATTCCTAAGAAAAACAGAAAACATAAAACTGCGCCAATATAAGCAGGAGCTTCTACTATAGGTTGATCTCCCCAATAAGTTAAAACTTGTAACGAATAATCGTCAGCAACTTTTCTACCTATTTTTTTTTCTATTAATTGATAAAACGCTGATTTTTCTCCTAATTTTTCAACAGTTCCTCCACCCATAAAACGGGGAATAAACAAATTAAAAGTTTCTAACTTTGCATAACTATATTGTGTTATATAAGTTTTATCTAATCCGTTAGCTGCTTCTTTTGGGCTTCCGTTTGGATTTATTGTTAGTTCAGATTTTCCACGTGTACTATAATCTGCATACTCTTTCATTGCCATTAACCGTGGTGCGTTTGCGGCAATTCCTAAAAAAACTGCTATTACAATAACAACAGTTTGTTTGGCAAAAACAGGAATCTGTTTTTCTTTAATAGCATTAACAAATTCTACAATTCCTAAAATCAATAAACAGAAACCTAAATAATAAGTCATCTGCGGATGATTGGTATAGATTTCTAATGCCATCGCGAAACCTGTAACTACAAATCCTAATAAATATCTTTTTTGAAAAACCCACAAAACACCAGCCAATATTAATGGCATGTATCCTATTGCATGTGCTTTTGCATTATGGCCTGCGCCAAAAATTATAATTAAATAGGTTGAAAATCCA
This sequence comes from uncultured Polaribacter sp., assembly GCA_964459905.1. Lineage (GTDB taxonomy): Bacteria > Bacteroidota > Bacteroidia > Flavobacteriales > Flavobacteriaceae > Polaribacter. Next base: position 1,079 of record CAYWOM010000232.1, read on the forward strand.
AAGGATAGCCCACCTAAAATAGCCAATTTCCAATCGACTTTTAAAGATAACAAGAGTATAAAAAAACTAAAGAAATACAAAAAAGTATAGTCGGCTGGTCTTGGTAAAAAACGAATATATCTGTCTATAGTTCGCACAAAATCATTCGGATAATAAGCACTTAATTGATACGCTGGCATACCACTAAATGCAGCTCCAGTCCAATAAGGTTCTGTATTTTTATCTGCTCTAAAATCTTGTATTTCTTTAGACATACCAGTAAACTGGGTAATATCTGATTGTGCAATTTTTTCTCCTTTTAAAACTGGATGAAAATAGAGAATAGACGCCAAAATAAATATTAAAATTGCTACTAGATAGGGTAAAAACTTATTAGAAAATTTCAACTGAATTACTTTTATTTAAATTATTATTAATTGAATTTATTGCTTTTTAAAATCAAACTATTTAGCACATTTATCTTATTTAAAATTATAAAAGTTAATCTATTTCTTCGAAATCTACATATTCGCCAACAGAATTTTTGCTTTGTTGGCTGTCTTTTGGAGCTTTATCTATAATTGTTTCGCCTTCTTTAACCGTACTTTTTGGCTGCTGATTTTTATATTGCTGTGCCGCTTTTTTCTGAATAGTTTCTGCAGCTTTTTTCATTAAAAAAGGCGCAAATAGTTTTGCTAAAAACTTAAAGCCGTAATAAAATAATAATAAATATAAAATTGTTTTGAATAATCCTACCAACATACGTGCATTTAAAAAATAAATCAAAAATAACAATTTGCCAACAATTGTAACGTTAACAAACTACAAAACTTTTACAAACTTAAAAAAATACACAATGCCTTTTTAAAAATAGCATTTTTACCCTATGTTTGTAATAACACACAATAAAAAAAATTAAACTGTATTCTTTTAATGAAAAACTTTAAACTGAAACTATTTTTCGTCTTATTTTCTTTTGGGTTTTCATCTATTTATGGTCAATACACAGATGTTATCAATTCTAACAAACCTGGTTTTTCTGAAAGCCCCTATAGTGTTGGTAAAGGAGTGTATCAATTTGAAAGCAGTTTTTTCTTTAGAAACACAAGTATAAATCCAACTTTTTCTTTACCACAATCTTATGGAGCCGATTTACTTTTTAGAACAAGTTTTTTTCTAGAAAAAATAGAATTCAATACACAAATAACCTATCAAAGAGATAAAGTTGCTTTTAAAAATATTTTTACTTCGCATTATTTTACTTCTGGTATAAGCAAAATGACTGTTGGTGCTAAATATTTGTTATTTCAACCAGAATACACAGACAAATCTAAAGAAGTTAGAAGCTGGAAAAGAAGATATGCTTTTGATAAAAAACGCTTCATTCCTTCGGTTGCAATTTATGTTGGCATGAATACAGATTTTGTAAATGATATTCACAAAACTGGCAGTATTACTCCTAAAGTTGGACTTTTACTTCAAAACAACTTAACCAATGAATTTAATTTAATTACCAATTTTTTTTATGATAAAATTGGTAGCGATTTTTCAGAGTTTTCATACATAATAACAGCTACCCAAAATTTTAACGATCGCTGGTCTGCTTTTTTTGAAAACCAAGGTGTATTTCAAAAACAGTAAAATAACGGCAATATTGGTTTAGGCTTGGCATACCTTTTTAGTAAAGATTTGCAAATAAACACTTCTGGAAGATTGCTTTTCGAAGGAAAAACTCAAGGTTTTTACGCTGGTTTAGGTATTTCTTACAGAATTAATAAGCATAAAGATTCTTATATAGATTTAGACGATAACGGCCAAGAAATTAAAAACACACCAATAACAAGGTACAACAATAAAGAAGGAAGTTTTTTAAACAGAATCTTTAATGTTTTTAAGAAAAAAAAGAGAAAAAGAAGTAGAAAAAGAAAATCTGCAAAGAAAAAAGGCAAAGTAAAAAAAGGAGAGACTGAAATAGAAAAGTTAGAAAGAGAAATAAAAGAACTAGAAGAAGAAATTAAAAAAGATGATAATAAATAGCAATCTTATTTTTATGATATGATTACAATCAAAAAAATTACTTCTAAAAAGGAAATGAAACAATTTGTTAAATTTCCTTTTTCGCTTTATAAAGACAATAAATATTGGGTTCCACCAATTATTAAAGATGAAATTAACAACTTTAACCCTGCAAAAAACCCAGTTTTCGATAATGCGGATGCACATTTTTTTATTGCATTAAAAGACAACAAAATAGTTGGCAGAGTAATAGCAATTATTAATTGGTTTGAAGTTGAAAAACAACAAATTAAAAAAATGCGTTTTGGCTGGTTTGATGTTATTGATGACATAGCGGTTTCTAAAGCACTTTTAGACAAAGTAAAAGAAATTGGCTTGCAGCATAACCTAGAATATATAGAAGGACCCATTGGTTTTAATAATTTAGATAAAACAGGCGTTCTTGTTGAGGGTTTTAACCATTTAGGAACTATGATTACTTGGTACAATCACCCATATTACAAAGAACATTTAGAGCAATTAGGTTTTGTAAAAGAAAAAGAATATTTAGAAAATAAGTTTAAATTTAAAAATGTTGATGCTGTTTATTTTGATAGAATAAGTAAAATAATAAAAAGACGTTTTAAGCTAAAGGCATTAGATTTTACCAAGACAGAAGACATACTGCCTTATGTAGATGAAATGTTTGAAGTATTTAGTTCTGCTTACTCTAAACTATCTACTTTTGTACCAATTTCTGATGCACAAATTGCTTTTTTTAAGAAGAAATAT
>CAYWOM010000233.1:0-3841 GCA_964459905.1 uncultured Polaribacter sp.
AAAGTACAGCGTTTGATAAATCGATAGTCTCCACTCCTATTGATTCCTTTGATATGAAAGGAATAAATTATTATCCGCAAGCAACACCTTGGAATATGTTTGGTGATGATTTTGATATTAAAGTAATCCAAAAAGATTTTGAAATCTTAAAAACAGCAGGCTTAAATACCATTAGAATTTTTATACAATATGAAGATTTTGGTAAAGCAAACGTTAAAGAAAGTAAACTTAAAAAACTACAAGAAGTTTTAGATGCTGCAGAAAAAAATGATATTAATGTAATTGTTACCCTTTTTGATTTTTATGGAAATTATGAAGTTTTAGATTGGACATTAAACCAAAGACATGCAGAAACTATTGTTTTTAAATTTAAAAATCATAACGCTATTCTAGCTTGGGATATTAAAAACGAACCGAATTTAGATTTTAAATCCAGAAAAAAAGAAAATGTACTTCCGTGGTTAGAACATATTATTATATTTATAAAATCTATTGATAAAAAACATGCCGTTACTATTGGTTGGTCTAATACCCAAAGTGCTCCTATTTTAAAAAATATGGTAGATTTTGTTTCTTTTCATTATTATGAAGATATCGATAATTTAGAAAAACAGTATCAATTATTAAAAGAAAAAATTACTGATAAACCCATTTTTTTAGGTGAATTTGGGGTTACTTCTTATGATGGTTTTTGGAAACCTATTGGAAGCTCTCTAAAGAAACAAGCAACGTATTATAAAGAAATGCAAAAAATTATTACAAAAAATAAAGTTCCTTTTTTATCATGGACTTTGTATGATTTTCACGAAGTACCCAATAGCGTTGTTGGTAGATTACCTTGGCGCGTAAATCCTCAAAAAGAGTTTGGCTTTATCAATAAAGAAGGTGAAAAGAAACCAGCTTTTAAGTATATTTCTAAAGAATAAACTACAAAAAAACACCAAGTAAATTTTAAGAAAAACGTACTTGATGAAAAATATATTTTACTACAGTTTTCAGCTAAAAAAAACGCTGACTACTAGAATGTTTTCTAGTATTTATTTATCAATTATAGCTGTAAATTCTGTTAAATACATATTTGTAATTCTTTCCATTGGGTATGCTGTTGCTGCTTTATAATTTGCATTACCTAATGCTATTCTATGTGTTTCGTTTGTAACAATTGTTTCGATAGCATTTGCTAAACTGGTAACACTTTCTGGTTCAAAAAACTCACCTCTATAACCTTCATCTTTAATTAAAGTAGCTAAATCTCCTAAATTAGGCATTACTACAGCTTTGCCATAACTGCCTGCTTGGTGTAAAACGCCAGAACTACCTGTGGTAGAAGTGTACGGAAAAACAACTACTGCGCTTTCATTAAATAATGGTTCTACTTCAACCTCTTCAACATAACCTGTAAACGTTATTTGGGGTACATGTTTATATTGCGCTTGCACATTTTTTAAATAACCAGGCACATTAGGGTTATCTGTTCCTGCAATTATAATTTCTAAATCTAAACCAGAAGATATTCTTACTTTCTCTACAGCTTCTATCATAGATTCTACTTTTTTGTAGGTTCCAAATTTTCCAAAAGTCATTATTTTTAAAGGTCCTTTTGGTAATTTATGAGACGGTTTTTCTGGTATTTCAAAGGTTCCATGCGGAATCATTTTTACATTATCTACATGATATTTTTCCTCTAAAGTAGTTACATACTTATCCATGGTAACTGTAACTAAATCTGCTTTTAAAATTAATTTGGTTAAACACGTACCTATAAAATTATATATTTTTTGAGCAATTTTACTGGATGTAAATCCAGCACTTTCTAAATCTACCTGTTCTAAAATATTATGCAATAATACAATGGTAGGAATTTTTTTTATTTTACAAATTAACGGCAAAGCTAACCCCAAAGCAGCAGCTACCTTTTTATCGCCAAACTTCATAAATTGTAAGTTAAATAAAACTGCATCTGGTTTAGTATTATTAATGGCTTTTGTAACATTTATAATATTAGTATAGCTATTAAAGCTCCAACATTCTTTTACTGTAATTTTGCATCCGTTTTCTGTAAAATTAATATCTTTTGGCTCTATAGTTTTATCTGTTAACAAAATTAATTCTGTTATTTTTTTACTTTGTATAAAACTTTTTGCTAAATGATAAGCATATTCATTTAAAGTTACTTTACTTGGTGGATACGCTGTTATAATGGCTAGTTTCATATTGTTTATTTTTTATTCTAGTACAAATTTCGGGTTATAATAAGATTTAAATTGTTTACTTCTGTTAAAATGCAATTATCTATCGATAGAAAGAAAAAAAGTTTAGATACACTATTTTATTATTCTCTAGAATTCTTAAAGAAGAAGAAGCTTAACTGCACTACTAACAGTAAAATCATGGCAAATATTTGTGCATGTACAACTTGCTCTAATGTTTCATGATACAAAACAACTAATACTATTTGTAGCATTCCAAAAATACCAGACAAAACTACGGGAATATATTTGTCTAAAGATAAATAATAGTAGGCAAATATATTTGAAATGGCAAAAATACCCGTAGCTAAAGCATACTTCCATAATAATGGTGCTATTTCTACATAACCATTACCAAATAAAATGTATATAATTTGTTCTGGAAAAAGAAAACATCCAATAACAATAGTAGCTGTAATTATAGCAATATAACTTACATATTTTAGTAATATAGGTACGGTTGGTTTTCCTTCTTTTTTTAGTTGTACAACCGTTGGTAACAATAACATTACAAACATCCAGGCTACAAAATACACAACCCTGCCTATTAATGCCAATGATGCATACAAACCAGCTTGATAAGCATCGAAATAATGTTTTACCAACAAAATATCGCTATTATTTATAATAATTTGTGTGAGTTCATAAAATGCAGTAATTATAAAGAAACTACGTACCATTTTAGTTTGTAAACTATCTAATTTTATTAAATTAGAAAAAGAAAAGTTACTAGATTTAAAAGGTATTAATCCAAATATAAAAGAGCAAAAAATGCCTATTGCTATTAAGAGTGAAGATGTTATATTTAAGAAGTATAATAATGCAAATGTAATTAACAAACGGCTTATCATTTCTAATTGATAGGTAACAGATAAAGAAATTAATTCTTTTTTTCCTTGAAAAACCCCTCTATTTACACTCATTAAAAAGTAAAAAGGAATACCAATACCAAAAACAACAAACATTGAAGACGATGTTGTTTTAAAAAAAAATTGTAATTCTAATGAAAATACAATTACCATTAGGCCTAATAAAATGCCAACAATAGCAGCGCTTTTATAAGTGTTTGAAATAAAAGATTTAAAAACCGCATCTTCAAAAATTACAGAAAATTTTGCAGTAACCAACTGAAAAGTCATAGCTACAAAAGATAAAACTAGTAAAAAAGTAATTAAAATAGCAGCATCTGCAAATTTCTCAGGACCTAAAACCCTTCCTAAAACTAAATTATATATATAATAACCTCCGTTTACTAAGAGCACACTTAGCATAAATAATTGTTCAGGTTTTATACCTTTTTTTACAAACCTTATAATTTCTTGCATTTTTTTGCTAATTTATGATCCTATTTAGGCTTTTAAAATTATTATAAATTTCTTTACAATCACTAGTATTCTTTTATTATTTTACAATTAGTCAAAAATTACTGATATTAGTAACATTCAATTTTTAAGTAATACTTAGACAAATATCATCTAGATCCTTTAAAAATAATACATTTCTAAGTTGAAAAACACTTTTATATAGTTTAATGATTAATTACTAATGCTTAACTTGCCAAAGCTAAATCAAAATCTATGAAATTTTTATAT
>CAYWOM010000234.1:0-3832 GCA_964459905.1 uncultured Polaribacter sp.
CATCCAAAAGTTTTTGGAGGTATTTTAAATAGACAAGATAATCCAAGCGATGTTACAGAATTAGAAACATATAATATTCCGCAGATAGATTTGGTTATTGTAGACTTATATCCGTTTGAAAAAACAGTTGCTTCTGGAGCTTCGGAACAAGACATTGTTGAGAAAATTGATATTGGTGGAATTTCTTTGATTAGAGCAGCAGCCAAAAATTTTAAAGATACATTTACGGTTTCTTCAATGGAACAATATAATGAGTTTCTAAATATTTTATCAGAAAATAGCGGCACAACTTCTATTGAACAAAGAAAAAAGTTTGCTGCAAAGTCTTTTAATATATCGTCTCATTATGACACAGCCATCTTTAATTATTTTAATACTGAAGAAGTACCAGTTTTAAAAATTAGTGAAACTAATGCACAAGTATTACGTTATGGCGAAAACCCACATCAAAAAGGATATTTCTTTGGAGATTTAGAAGCAATATTCGATAAACTTCACGGAAAAGAATTAAGCTACAATAATTTATTAGATGTAGATGCTGCTGTAAACCTAATGGCAGAATTTAAAGAAGAAGCACCAACTTTTGCTATTTTAAAACATAATAATGCCTGTGGTTTTGCGCAAAGAGAAACTATAGAACAAGCTTACATAGATGCTTTAGCAGGAGATCCTATTTCTGCTTTTGGCGGAATTTTAATAGCAAATACAGAAATAAATTTAGCAACTGCACAAGAAATTCATAAACTGTTTTGCGAAGTTGTTATTGCACCGAGTTATTCTAATGATGCTTTGGCTGCCTTAAAAGGAAAAAAGAATAGAATTATTTTAATTCAGAAAGAAGTAGCATTACCAAAAACTACTATTAGAACCTGTTTAAATGGTAATTTAGTGCAAGATAAAGATGCTATTACAGATAAGTTAGAGCATTTAACGTATGCAACTAACAATAAACCAACAGAAAAAGAGTTAGAAGACTTATTGTTTGCTTCTAAATTGTGTAAAAACACAAAGTCTAACACCATTATTTTAGTAAAAAACAAGCAATTGTTAGCTGGTGGAACTGGTCAAACAAGTAGAGTAGATGCTTTAAACCAAGCTATAGAAAAAGCAACTTCTTTTAAATTTGATTTAAATGGATGTGTTATGGCAAGTGATGCATTTTTTCCGTTTCCAGATTGTGTAGAAATTGCACACAAAGCAGGTGTTAAAAGTGTTATTCAACCAGGAGGTTCAATTAAAGATCAATTGAGTATAGATTATTGTAATTCAAATGACTTGTCAATGGTGATGACAGGAATAAGACATTTTAAACACTAATAATTTACAGGTTATTTACAGTCAGAAATTTAGTAAGTTTGTAACATTTATCACAAAAATTAATACAATAAAAATATTTTATGGGTTTTTTCGATTTTATGACGGAGGATATTGCGATAGATTTAGGTACCGCAAATACATTAATAATTCACAATGGAAAAGTGGTTATTGATAGTCCTTCTATTGTTGCAAGAGATAGAACTACAGGGAAAATCATTGCAATTGGTAAAGAAGCCAATTTAATGCAAGGAAAAACACATGAAAACATAAAAACTATTCGCCCCTTAAAAGACGGTGTAATTGCAGATTTTGAAGCTTCTGAGCAAATGATAAAAGAATTTGTAAAGCAAATTCCTTCTATAAAAAAGAAACTTTTTCCGCCTGCTTTAAGAATGGTAATCTGTATTCCTTCTGGTATTACAGAAGTAGAAAAAAGAGCGGTTAGAGATTCTGCAAAGCACATGAACGCTAAAGAAATCTATTTAATTTATGAACCAATGGCGGCGGCTATTGGTGTAGGAATTGGTATTATGGAGCCGAAAGGTAATATGATTATAGATATTGGTGGCGGTACAACAGAAATTGCTGTTATTGCTTTGGGTGGTATTGTTTGCGACCAATCTGTAAAAGTTGCTGGAGATTTATTTACCAACGATATTATGTACTACATGCGTACACAACATAACTTACATGTTGGTGAAACTACTGCAGAAAAAATAAAAATACAAATTGGTGCTGCAACAGAAGATTTAGAGACTCCTCCAGATGAAATGTTAGTACAAGGTAGAGATTTATTAAGCGGAAAACCAAAACAAGTTCAGGTTACTTATAGAGAAATTGCTAAAGCTTTAGATAAATCTATTTTAAGAATAGAAGATGCAGTTATGGAAACTTTATCTAAAACACCACCAGAATTAGCTGCGGATATTTACAATACAGGAATTTATTTAGCAGGAGGAGGCTCTATGTTACGCGGTTTAGATAAACGGTTGTCTAGAAAAACAGATTTACCTGTTTATGTTGCCGAAGATCCTTTGCGTGCTGTTGTTCGTGGAACAGGAGTTGCTTTAAAAGAATTAAATAAATACAAAAATATTTTAATGAAATAATTTTTTAAGTTTTCTACTAAATACAATGCAACAACTTATTTACTTTTTTCGAAAGTTTAAGTATTTTCTATTTTTTTTACTATTGCAATTTATTGCAATTGGGCTAACATTTAATAATCTTAATTTTCATAAAAGCAAGTATGTAAACTCTGCAAATACAATTACAGGTGGTTTTTATGCTAAATTTTCTAATTTTTCAGACTACTTAAATTTAAAAACAGAAAATGAAATTTTATCCGAAGAAAACACTAAACTTAAAAACTTATTAGATAAAAATAATGCTGTAATTATTAATGGCGATACAAAAGTTATAGATTCTATAAAGTATCAACAAAAATACACTTATACAACTGCCAAAATTATTAAAAATGATTATAGCAACGCATTTAATTTTATTACAGTCAACAAAGGTAAAAAACAGGGTATTTTAAAAGAAATGGCTGTAATTAATAGTAAAGGTATTATTGGAATTACAGATAATGTGAGTAAAAACTACGCAACAGTACAATCTATTTTAAGTAAAAACAGTAAAATTAATGCACGCATAAAAAATAGTAATCAATTTGGTTCTTTAGAATGGAATGGTAAAGATTATAATATTGTTCAATTAATGGATATTCCTAAACAAGAATCTCTAAAAATTGGAGATACGATAGAAACAGGAGGTAAATCTACTATTTTTCCTGAAGGAATTTTAATTGGTACCGTTTTAAAAATGAATCAAGGAAACACTGCCGATAATAAAATAGATGTAAAACTTTTTAATGATATGAGTAATTTAGGCTATGTTTATATTGTTAAAAATTTACACAAAGTAGAAATTAGATTACTAGAAAACACAACAGATGAATAAAGTACTTAAATCTTTTTTCATATTTTTTTTCTTGCTTTTTCTGCAAGTTTTTGTGTTAAATAATATTCAATTTTTAGGATATGTAAACCCGTATTTATACATCGCTTTTGTTTTCTTTTACCCTTTAAAAGAAAATAGGTTTCCCTTTTTGTTAACTACTTTTTTATTAGGTCTTTTTGTAGATTTTTTTTCAGACTCTGGCGGTATTCATGCCTTTTCTATTCTATGTATTGGGTATAGTAGACTTTTTTTTATTAGAGTTTACTTTAGAAAATTGCCTATAGATTATCCTTTTTTTAAACTTCAATTAGAAACTTTTGGGAAAATTTTTAATTATGTAGTAACTTTAACAGTTATACACCATCTTATATTGTTTTCTTTTGCTAATTTTAGTTTTCAAAATATAGTGCACGTTTTATTAAACACGCTGTTTTCTAGTGTTTTTACGTTGCTATTATTCTTTTTAGGAACCTATATTTTTACAAAGAATAAATAATGCAAAGAAGTTTTTTACTTTATTTTTTAATTACAATTGTAGGTATTCTTTTTATTG
>CAYWOM010000235.1:0-3810 GCA_964459905.1 uncultured Polaribacter sp.
CCATATCCCTTGTTTTAAAGACTTAAATGTACGGAAATTAAATGACTAACTCAATAAAGTTATATTAAAATTTTAGTGTTTAAGGCGTATAAAGCAAATGTGTTGGATAGAACTTACTCTTTTAAACGTAGTTCTAATAGCCAGACTTTAAACTCAACTCTGTCTGAATAGAAAAAAGTATTAATTTTACTCAAACAGAAAAGATGAAACAAGATGAACAAGCATTACTAAAAAAGAAAGTCTTAGATGCTGAGATGGAAAACCATTTATCTCAGAGCGATTTATTTGAAAAAAACAAACGAAATGGCAAAGTTAAAAAGACACTTAAAAGTGGTTTAGGTATTTTTGAAATTCAAACTCCAACAGATAGAAATAGTAGTTTTGAGCTGGAAATAATTGAAAAACGATAAACAAGTTTCTAATATTGGATTAATCCATTACAAACTTAAATCCTGCTGTAATAATACTAGAACTAAAAATATGTATCTCTATGGTACTGATAAAATTTTAAGTTAATGCTTTTTAGACCTAGTTTTCAAATATGTGCCTTTGCGAAAATATCTCTGTACGACAACCCGAAACCAATTTGGTAAGCAGAATATTCAGAAAGGTCATAATCAGAAGTATAAAACTCATCGGCAGATAAAGCACTTTCATAAGGTTTGAAATAATCGGCTGCTGTTTGATTATAAAATCTATATGATGGATACAAAGTAAACTTATCAGTTATTTTAATTGGAACTTCAATACTTGCAGTATGTGAAGAAATTCCCCAATCATTAAAATAATAACGATAGAATGTTCTTACTGTAAATGTTTCATTTAAATTCCAATTTAAACGTCCACCAACTGCTACTTAAAATCTGGCAAATGCTCAATTGCTTCTGCAAGTTGAAAATTATCTATAAATGAATCTGCTAGATCACTAAAATACACTCTTTTAAATGGTGTAGATAATAAACCTAGTTGTTTTACAAAATTTAATACTAACGAACTGGATTTCCTAATAATTTTGTGACTAATTTTTTGAAGTTACCCCAATACCAGTTGAAAAGTAATCGTATTCTGATGAAATAGATATTTTTGCAGACCAAATATCATTTCTGTCGTTAGAACTATGATTATAACTTCCAGTTAAATTTGTACCCAAAGGTTGCTACTTGATGCACCAGAAGATGCTTGAAATGGGGCTGCTGGTCCATCATCAAAAGGTCCAAAGTTACTTGAAGATGCTGATGTGTATGCAGAAATTCCTACCTCAATGGCTAATATGTCATCATCATTTAAAGGTATTTAAACCACAAAAGTTCCTATAATATCTTTTAATTATTCAGTACCTATACCGCCACTTACCGCTGCGTTATCTCCATCTTGAGAATAATAACTTTTTAGAAAATCTATTTCGGTAGTTTCTTATACGGTAGTGTAATTTAAACTCTGTCTGATATTTTTTTTTGATGACCAGAAACAAGGTTTTTAAACCTTTTTAATAACGTTTGTTACAATTCCCCAAATAACAAAATCGTTTTCTTCTGTAATTTTTATAATCGGATAATTAGGATTTTCTGGCTGTAACCAAACCTCATTTTTTTCTACACGAAGTCTTTTTACGGTAAACTCTCCATCTAAAAAACAAACAGCAATTTTGTTGTTTATTGGCTCTAAACTTCTGTCTATTACTAATAAATCATTATTGTCTAAACCAGCATCAATCATAGATTGGCCTCTTACTTTTGCAAAAAAAGTGGCGTCTTTATTTTGTATTAACTCGTCATCTAAAGAAATTCTAGTTTCTCTAAAATCGTCTGCAGGTGATGGAAACCCGGCAGAAATACCAGTGTCTACAAAAATAGCGCCATTACCAACAGAAGCTTTTGGGGTAAAAAAAGTAAGAGTTTTAGATGTTTTCATTTAAACGCAAATTATAACTTTTCTTTAAATTTTTCAGCATATTCTTTCACAACATTTTTATCAAAATAAGGTTCTTCATCTATACGTCCAATAATAGCAACGTTTGTCATTTTTTTAATAATACTTTCTGTTGTTTTGTGTTGGTTTGCAGAAAATATAATTGCAACATCAAATCCTTTTTCTTCTAGTAAATTAATGGTTAACAACGTATGATTAATACTGCCTAAATAATGACGAGAAACTACAATTACTTTACAATCTAGTGGTATAATATCTAAAATAGTATCAGAATCATTTAAAGGAACCAATAAACCACCAGCTCCTTCTATTACTAAATTATTTTTAGTTTTTGGTGTTTTTATTTCTGATAAATTAATGGTAACTCCATCTATTTCTGCAGCAGCATGCGGACTCATAGGTGTTTTTAAAGCATATGAGTTTCTATGAAAAACAGTTTTTTTATTAGAAATTAATTTCTCAACTTTATGCGTGTCAGAGTTGTCTAATTCTCCGGCCTGTATTGGTTTCCAGTAATCTGCTTCTAAAGCTTCAGTTACAATTGCAGCAGCTATTGTTTTGCCAACTTCGGTAGAAATACCTGTGATAAAATATTTTTTTTTTGTCATATATATTCTGCTAAACTTTTGCTTTTTCATGCTGAACCTATTTTATTTTTTCATCATTATTTACGCTAAATATTACTTTGTTAAAAAAAAATAGTTTCAGTATCTTACTTACTGTTTTAGCACTTTGCTTTTTTTGTTAAAAAAAAGAACAACTTTTATCTTAAAATATTTTTTCTTACGGTTTACATCAGTTAACAAATGTACGGTTTGTTATTTTAAATGCTAAGCGCAAATATTATAAACAAAACAGCAAACAAGTTGTTGTAAATAATAAACAAAAGGCTAATAGTAGTCATATTTGTTTTAGGTCTTTAGATGGTATACCTCGTTAAAATAGAAACAGGAAAGGTAAAAAAATGGTTGTTTTTTTTTATAATTGCGTCTAAAAACCCCAATCTAAAAAAGTTTTTTACTACAATAACTTCTAAATATAATGCAGGTGTTTTTACTGTTTTAAAAGTACTTACAAGAAAACAACAAAAAAAATTTATTTATTGTAAGACAGTTAGTAAATTTAATAACTTATGTGGGCTAGTTATGTTTTACTCAAGGCCACCACCACATAAAAAACCTAGCTGTATTTCTTATATAGTCTAAAAAACAACATCTTTAAAAGTTAAACCTTATTAACAAATGGTATTGCAATTTTTTATGAAACAGATGGTTTAAAACATCTCTATTTTATAAAAGAACAGCCTAACTTATAAATAGTGATTTTTAACAGTAGTAAAAAAATAACATCAAAAAAATAGTTAAAAAAAAGTAACGAAGGTTTCTTATTGTAGAATACTACTGAAAATTATAACTTTTTATAATTAAGTATTTAGAAATTTTAGTTGTGAAGTTCCGGAATAAATTCTGGGTATTAATAATTCTAATAAAAATAAAAAAATTATTACTAAGCGCTGTATTATTTGCAGCAAGTTTTACAAGTATTGCACAAGTAGGTATTGGCACAGAAGCCCCAGAAGGGGTTTTAGATGTATTATCTTTATCTTCTGGCCTTATAGTGCCACGGGTTTCTAGCGCAGCCGCAGTAGTAAACCCAAATGGAGGTGCCTTAGCAAATGGCACTGTCATTTACGACCTCTCTTTAAATTGCTTTAATTTTTACGAAAACGGTGCTTGGACAGGGTGCTTAGGTAGTGGTGCAGCAGTTGCTAATGCTTGTGGGGCTTTTATTGCGCCTGGTGTGTTTAAAGAATTTATGTGCCACAACTTGGGTGCAGATAATAATTTAGACTCAGATGTTTTGGTACAAGGCATACACGGT
>CAYWOM010000236.1:0-3776 GCA_964459905.1 uncultured Polaribacter sp.
ATTTTATTGTACGCACCTCTTATTTTATAAGACCTAACTACTTGTAAATCTTCTCTCTTAAATAGAATATTACAATGGTATTTTTTAGAATTTTGTAAATTCTGTGTTAAGGGTGTTACAGAAGCTATTCCTTTTAATTTTAAAGCCGCCTTTTTAATATTTTCGATGGTTGGAAAATAAATTTCTTTTGATTTCATAAAAAGATATTGACTTAAATAACCAATATTTTTGTTGGATATTTTTTAAAATGAGAATAATATTTTTGTTTTGTTGCGCTAGAAATAGGGTTGTTTTCTATGCAAATCATTTTTAAAGGAGTTGTTTTTTTAATCCACTTTAAGATTGCTTCTGCTCCTTTATCAGAAATATTACAGCCAACTAATCCTAAATTCTCTAGGGTATTTGGAAGCTTATTTGCTAAAACAGTAGCTGCCTCATTACCAAAATATGGGTTAAAACTAAAGCTAAGAGAACTCAAAGAAAAAGGTTCTTTAAAACTATTTATAAGATTAAGAATTAGTACTAATTCTTCTAAAGTTAACTGTAAACTTCGAAATTCTAGAACCTCGAAATTTACAGTGTTTTTAGCCATTTTTTCTGCCAATAATTTTAACTTCGGTATCGATGAAGTCTTTAAACCTGCTATAAAATGGACTTTAAATTTTGATGACATTTATAAATTATACATCAGATTTTATTACTTTCATTGCCGTCATAGAGGCTCTTAATTTTGCGCCTACTATTTCTACCGGATGATTTCTTATAATTGCGTTAATTCTAATTAATTCTTGGTTGTCTACATCATTAGCCTCTGTAAATTTCTTACCGATAATATTGGTATCAACAGTCTTCATAAAATCGGTTAATAAAGGTTTACAGGCGTGGTCAAATAAATAACAACCATATTCTGCTGTATCAGAAATTACACGGTTCATTTCTGCCAACTTCATTCTTGCTATTGTGTTTGCAATTAGTGGTGTTTCGTGTAAAGACTCGTAATAGGCAGAAGCTTCTATAATACCAGAATCTGTCATTGCTTCAAAAGCCAATTCTACACCCGCTCTTACAAAAGCAACTAATAAGGTTCCATGATCAAAATACTCTTGTTCTGGTATTTCTTGGTCTGTAACTACTTGTTTTTCGAAAGCAGTTTCTCCTGTTGCAGCTCTCCAAGTTAATAAGTTTTTATCATCATTTGCCCAATCTTCCATCATGGTTTTTGAGAAATGACCAGTCATAATATCATCCATATGTTTTTGAAACAAAGGACGCATAATGTCTTTTAATTCTTCAGAAATTCTAAAAGCTTCTACTTTTGCAGGATTAGACAATCTATCCATCATGTTGGTAATTCCACCATGTTTTAAAGCTTCTGTTACGGTTTCCCAACCATACTGAATTAGTTTAGCTGCATAACTTGCTTCAATTCCTTCTGCCACCATTTTATCAAAAGATAAAATTGCACCTGTTTGTAACAAACCACATAAAATAGTTTGTTCTCCCATTAAATCGCTCTTTACTTCTGCTACAAAAGAAGATTCTAAAACACCTGCTCTATGACCTCCAGTTGCAACTGCATATGCTTTTGCTTGTGCCCAACCTTTATTTTCTGGATCGTTTTCTGGGTGTACAGCAATTAAAGTTGGCACACCAAAACCTCTTTTATATTCTTCTCTAACTTCAGATCCAGGACATTTTGGCGCTACCATAATTACCGTTAAATCTTTACGAACCTGAGTTCCTTCTTCTACAATATTAAACCCGTGAGAATAACTTAATGTTGCTCCTTTTTTCATTAAAGGCATTACAGTATGTACTACGTTTGTGTGTTGTTTATCTGGTGTTAAATTTAACACTAAATCTGCAGTTGGTATTAATTCTTGATAAGTACCAACGTTAAAATTATTTGAAGATGCATTTTTAAATGAATCTCTTTTTTTGTCTATAGCTGCCTGTCTTAATGCATACGAAATATCTAAACCAGAATCTCTCATGTTTAAACCTTGGTTTAAACCTTGCGCCCCACAGCCAACAATAACAATTTTTTTACCTTTTAATGCTGCTACGCCGTCTTCAAATTCTGAAGCGTCCATAAAACGACACTTTCCTAATTGGGTTAATTTTTCTCTTAATGTTAGTGTGTTAAAATAATTTGACATTTTTTTGTTTTTGTTTGTTAACCAGAATAAAGAAAATAGAGAAATAAAGATACGTTTATGAACTTTTCTTTTTTTCTAAAATCGATACTCTTTTATCTATTTTTAGTTGTTGTATGTTTCTAACAATGTTGATATTTTCATTTCGTCTTTGGTAATTGCAACTCTACCCGAACGTGTGTATTGCATAATGCCAAAAACACTTAATTTATTGTACAATGCAACTACCTCTTCTTTTCTTCCTGATTTTTCAAGCACAAAAAAAGCAGTATTTACAGTAACAATTCTGGCATTACTTTCTTTTATTATATTCTGAATTTGAGGTTCTTCGAACAACAACTCAGATTTTATTTTAAACAAACCAGAGATTTGATAAATGGTATTTTCTTCATCGTGATAATACGCTTTTATTACCTCTACTTGCTTTTCTATTTGACCAATAATTTTTTTCACATCCACTTCAGACATATTTACGGCAATCGTAAATTTAGCAACGCCTTCAATTTCTGACGGAGAGATATTTAAACTCTCTACATTAATATGTCTTCTCTGGAAAATTGCAGAAATCCTATTCAACAATCCAATATTATTTTCAGTGTAAACTGATATGGTAAATAATTGTTTTTCTCCGTTCATTTTTTAATTTTAACTTCTAAAACTTACTTTTTATTTGCTCTTAACTTTTTCTATTCACAGTGTCACATCGAGTAAAATTCTTTTTTCAAGAATTTTGTATCGAGATATTATTTAGATTTAAAAGACTTCTCGATACAAATTTTTCGTGCCTCAAAATTCACTCGAAGTGACAGCATGTTAGTAAGAAAAATCTTTTTTCTATCTTCTACTTTTTACTCCAATCGGATATCTGAAACACTTGCTCCAGAAGGAACCATTGGAAATACATTTCCTTCTTTTTCTACACAAACTTCTAAAAAGTATGCTTCTTTACTTTCCATCATTTCTTTAACCGCTGCTGCCAACTCTTCTCGTTTAGTAACTTTTTTGGCTTTTATATAGTAGCCTTCTGCAATTGCCACAAAATTAGGGTTTACCATTTCTGTAGATGCATAGCGTTTGTCGAAAAACAGTTGCTGCCATTGACGCACCATTCCTAAAAACTCATTATTTAAAACTACAATTTTAACCGCTGCTTTTTGCTGAAAAATAGTCCCCAATTCTTGAATTGTCATTTGGTAGCCACCATCACCCGAAATAGAAACTACTTCGCGTTCTGGAGCCGCCATTTTTGCACCAATTGCTGCTGGTAACCCAAAGCCCATAGTACCTAAACCACCAGAAGTAATATTACTTTTTGTTTTATTGAAATCTGCATATCTACACGCAATCATTTGATGCTGACCAACATCTGTTACAATTGCAGCATCACCATTACTATGAATATTAATTTGATTGATAACCTCACCCATTGTTAATCCTTCTTTGGTTGGATGAAGATCGCCTTTAATTACTTTTTCATATTCAATTTTATATAAATCTTTAAATTCTTGATGCCATGCTGTGTGAGAGTTTGCATCTATTAAAGGCAAAATAGCGGTTAAACTTGCTTTTGCATCACCTAAAACTGCCACATCTGTTTTTACATTTTTATCTACTTCTGCA
>CAYWOM010000237.1:0-3775 GCA_964459905.1 uncultured Polaribacter sp.
ACGAAAGCGGTTTAAGTTTTCTCTATAGGAAACATCAAATAGATTACTAATATTAAAATCTATTTTTAAATCTCCTTTTTTAAATACTTTAAATACCGCAGATGTATTTAAGTTAAATAATGAATAAGCAGGTGGGGTTGAACTAATATCTACAAAAACATCTTGTTGTAGAATGGGGTTAAATGTAAAAAAGTTATAATCTGGAAACCTGTTTTGTTTTAAAACGGTTTTATGATTTAAACTAATTGATAATTGATTTAAATTTTTATTGGTATACGAAATAGTGTTTTCAAAATTGGTGGTTGGCATATTGATGAGTGGAATATCATCAGATAAATTATCGCCTTTAATTAAGCTTATTTGTCCATTGTAATTAAAAAACGCATTTATTTTTTTATTAACATCTATATCTACTCCAAAAATCTGAGCATTTGTTTGCTCGTATTCCCAAACAGGAAATGCACCTCTAATTGTAGTAGTAATTCCTGTTGGAATTAATTGAATAAATCCATTAATGTGTTTATAATATGGGCTTAAAACAAAACCAAAATTTTCATTTTTTTTCTCTAAAGAGATTACAAATTTATTGGCAATTTCTTTGTTCATAGTTAATAAACCAATTTCTATTCTTGCGGCACTATGATGTAAACCATCACTAAATAATTCTGATGGATTTGGGACTCTTGATGCTAATCCGTAATTAATAAATAATGATACATCATTTTTAAAATACTTTGAAAAACCTAAACTCGCAGAAAAATTATGAAACTGGAACTCTGGATTGGTTACAATTCTTGTTCCATCTATAATACCTGTTTCAAATTCAGGAAATAACGTGTTATAATTATACGTTTCATTCCAGTCTGTTACATTATATCGTTTTCTTGCATCGATTTTAGTGAAATCATATCTAAAACCTGCGCTTAATTCAGATGTTTCATTAATAGTATAATTACCAACAGTATACATGCCACCATCATATTTATTAAAATCTGGAATTAACGGATTTGCTCCTGTACCAGAAATTGCATCGTTTTGCTGATAACGCAAAAGAATTCCGGTATTTATTTTAAAATTTTCAAAATAATTAATTTGCAAATTTGGCTGAATACTTGTGGTAAATAATCTTAAATCAACAACAGGAGTATCTTTTAAATCACCTCTTCTCAAATCAAATTCTTGTCGTCTGTTAATTTGAAAATCATACTGTACAGAAAGTTTACCAAAGTCTTTAAAACGCTTATAGGTTTCAATTTTTGCTAAATGATGTTTAATAGACTGTTTTGGGAAATTAATTGCATAAGAAAAACGGTCTTGTACTCTTGGTTCATTACTATTTAAAGCATTTACCAAGTCATTTACATTTCCAATATGAGATGATTGTAAAATTGCTAATTCATTACTTACAAAACTATAATACGCATGAAACCCTTTTTCATATCCATTATTTCCAATGGAAAATGAAGTGTTTATATTTCTTAACCCTGTATTTGTTAAATAATAATTTGGAGCTCTAAAATCTCCAAATTGTTTATAACTAGCTTGTAACTTAGCATACAAGCCAGATTGGTAGGTTTTTACAATTTCTGTATTAATGTTTCCACCAAATCCATTGGAGTTAAAAGAAGTTAGCGTGCTTCCAAAAAGGCTATCTTTAGCAATATATTTTTTAGGTTTAATGAGTATTAAGCCTCCAATAGCATCACTTCCGTATTGCAATGTATTTGCACCTTTTATTACATCAATTTTACCTGATGTATTGATGTCAATATTTGGGGCATGCTCTTCTCCCCATTCTTGATCAAACATTCTTACATTGTTATTTATAATTAAAAGTCTGCTACTATGCAAACCGTGAATCATTGGTTTTACAATGGTACTTCCAGTATTTAGAGATGAAACACCACTAATGATATTTAGAGCGTCTCCTAAAGATTTATCTGAAAAACTTTCTATAGCACCTTTTTTAAGTGATTGTTCTATACTCGTCTTTTCGGTTTTAGAATTTGCAGTTATTTCAATTTCTTGAAGTTCCTCTAAATGATGTTCTAAAAAAAACTCTTTGTAAACATTTTCTTTAATTGCAACTGTTATTCGTTTGGTTTTACATGCAATATGTTTAATTTTAACAACTATTTCTTCTGCGCATAAATTCTTAAATTCAAAGTTTCCTTCAAAATCTGAAGTGGTATATGTATTTGAATTTTCTATATGAAGCGATGCACCAATAATTGGCGAATTGTTGTGAAAATCTGTAATTTTTCCTTTAAAAGAGAACTGGCAATCTTGCGCAAATGCTGTTGTACCAATATATAGTACAAAAATACATCTACAAAATAATTGTATCATTTTTTGTTTTCAAAAATTAAAACTAGAAGTACCTATATTAAAGAACTAATGGAGGCCCTCTTAGTGAAAACGATAATTTATAATGATTTTTTAAGAAATAATAGTGTGATTTATTGGGTAGGTAAAGATCAGTATTTTTAAATAGTTGCAGATTATTTATTAATAAAGAAAAATCATTTTGTTTTATAAGATGTAAATCGCAATCTAATTCTTTTTCATGCAAATGATTTTCAATTTTAGAAACACAAACAGTATGTTCATGGTTCATAAAATCGTGCAAAGAATTTATAGCTATTGGTAATAAAAAGATTACCAATAGAAAAGCAACGATATGTTTTTTAAATGATTTAATAATATTTTTTTTATCTAATTTTTAAATTTAGCATTTTTATACCCAATAAAAAAGCGATTGCAAAATACTAATAAACTTTAGTAATTACACCTATAGTTTCGTTAAAAATTTACATACTATTTTACTTTATAAACAGTACCGTCTTGTTTAAATTTACTAAAGCCAATTTTAGCGGTAAAATCATAAGAATTATCAGTAACATTTGTAATTTGAACATAAATAGGATCTTTGTCTACTTCCTTTTTTGGTGATTTCATTTTTAAGGAATAAAAGAAGTTGTTTTTCCATTTTATGTATAAGGTATCAATATTTTTTATTCTTTTTATGCCTGATAAACTATCGTTAGAAATACTTATAATTTTCTCATATTCTTCTATTTGAAGGCTATCTATTCTTGTAACGGTTGTTTTGCTATATCCTTTACCAGCAGGAATCTCAAATACTCCTTTTTTAAAGCGATCTGAATTGTCTTTAATTTCTGATTTACAAGATGTTAGGTTTATAGGTAAGAGGCAATAAACAAAAACTAAGAACAGTATTTTACTTGGTAATTTCTCTTTTTTCTTTTCTCTTTTTTCTCTTTTCATCATTATATTCCTGTATAATTTGCGGGTGTAATAGCTTTTAATTCTTCTTTAATTTCTGATGAAACGGCTAAAGTGTCAATAAAATTAGCAATCGAATTTTGATTGATTTTTTCATTAGTTCTGGTTAAACCTTTTAAAGCTTCATACGGATTTGGGTATGCTTCACGCCTTAAAATTGTTTGAATTGCCTCTGCAACAACTGCCCAATTGTTTTCTAAATCTTGTTCTAATTTGGCTTTGTTTAATAATAATTTATCTAATCCTTTTAAAGTAGACGTAAATGCAATAATTGTATGCCCAAAAGGTACACCAACATTACGTAAAACGGTGCTGTCTGTTAAATCTCTTTGCAATCTAGAAATTGGTAACTTTGCAGAAAGATGCTCAAAAATTGCGTTTGCCATCCCTAAATTTCCTTCAGAATTTTCAAAATCTATAGGATTTACTTTGTGTGGCATTGCAGAAGAACCTACTTCGCCAGCTTTAA
>CAYWOM010000238.1:0-3744 GCA_964459905.1 uncultured Polaribacter sp.
CATCGATTCAAGATGATAAACAACACATTTTAAATGCCTTTAAAGAAGCGCAAGAAAGAGTAGATATTGTAATAATTACTGGTGGATTAGGTCCTACAAAAGACGACATCACAAAAAAAACAATTGCTCAGTTCTTTAATGATGATAAACTTATAGAATACCCAGCAGTAATTACGCACATAAAAGCATTGTTTCATAAAATGAGCCTTCCTTTTAAGGAAATTCAACGAACACAAGCGCAAATTCCGTCTAAAGCCACCCTTTTAATGAATAGTTTTGGTACAGCGCCAGGTATGTGGTTTTATGAAAATAAGACTGTTTTTGTATCGCTTCCAGGAGTTCCTTACGAAATGAAAGGCTTAATTACCAATGAAGTGCTACCAAAAATTCAGCAACAATTTAAGCTGCCTTTTATTATCCATAAAACAATTATGACTTATGGACAAGGAGAAAGTAGTATTGCAGAAAGAATAGAAGATTTCGAAAATAATTTGCCCAACTTTATAAAATTAGCCTATTTACCATCTTTTGGCAGAGTTCGTTTGCGTTTATCTGCCAAAGGCGAAAACAAACAACTCTTAGAAGTTACTTTAGAAAATTTAATAACTCAATTATATCAATTAATACCAGAAATTATTACAGGTTTAGACGATAATAATTCGTTAGAAAAAAAAATAGGCACAATACTAAGTCAGAAAAACAAAACAATCTGTACAGCAGAAAGCTTAACTGGCGGAAAAATAGCAGCAACTCTAGTTTCTTCAGCAGGTTCATCTGCCTATTTTAAAGGCAGTTTTGTGCCCTATTCAGCAGAAACTAAAAATAGCATGTTAGGGGTTTCTAGAGAAACCATAAAAAAATATTCTGTGGTAAGTAAACAAGTTGCTATAGAAATGGCAACAGGTGCAAAAGAAAGGTTGCAAACAAATTATGCACTTGCCGTTACAGGAAATGCAGGGCCAACAAAAGACAATACCGATAAAAGTTTAGGTGTTGTTTTTATTGCGCTAGCAACTGATAATAAAGTAGTTGTTTCTGAATTTAATTTTGGGCAACCAAGAGAAAAAGTAATTAATAAAACAGTAAGTAAAGCATTAGAAATTTTACAAAAAGAAATTATTTAAAAATATATGAAATTGTTTTGTTCAATATTGTAATTATTTGTAGATTTGCACCTCGTTTAGAGATAACACTATAAATACTGTCGAAAAGATGTCTAGAGTTTGTGAATTAACAGGAAAAAAAGCAATGGTTGGGAACAATGTTTCTCACGCATTAAATAGAACTAAAAGAAAATTTAACGCTAACTTAATGACTAAGCGTTTCTTTATTCCAGAAGAAGATAAATGGATTACTTTAAAAGTATCTGCTTCTGCTCTAAAAAATATTAACAAGAAAGGAATTTCTGCAGTTATTAAAGAAGCGAGAGCTAACGGGTTTTTAACTAAATAAAAGCAGAATAGTAAGTTTTTAGTAACTGTTTTAGTTTCAAAAGAACTTTATAAACAATACACTTTAAACTTTAAACACCAATACAGATGGCAAAAAAAGGAAACAGAGTTCAGGTAATTTTAGAATGTACAGAGCATAAAGCTTCAGGAGAAAGAGGTACTTCTAGATACATTACAACAAAGAACAAAAAGAACACTCCAGATAGAATGGAAATTAAAAAATTCAACTCTATCTTAAAGAAAATGACTGTTCACAAAGAAATTAAATAATTAAACAATCTAGAACTCAGAACAGAGTACATAGATTAAAACACTAAATCATGGCAAAGAAAACAGTAGCATCTTTACAAACATCTGCAAAAAGATTAAGTAAAGCTATAAAAATGGTAAAATCTCCAAAGACAGGAGCATATACATTTGTAGAATCTATCATGGATCCTTCAGCAGTAAACGCCTTTTTAGCTAAAAAGTAATCGTTTACAAACAAAATATTTAAAGCTACTTTCTAATTTTAGAGAGTAGCTTTTTTTTGTATATTTACTTGTCAACTTAAACCTAGTTAAAATTTGGGCGTTCCCTAAAGGTCGGGCTTTTTGCTGTATCTTTTAAACTTTGTTCTCGAGACCCACGTATAAAAACCAG
The DNA here is from genome assembly GCA_964459905.1 of uncultured Polaribacter sp. Lineage (GTDB taxonomy): Bacteria > Bacteroidota > Bacteroidia > Flavobacteriales > Flavobacteriaceae > Polaribacter. The sequence goes on from CAYWOM010000238.1 coordinate 2,094, forward strand.
GTACTCGAACTTACAGTTTAAAAGGATGCCGCTTCAATCCCTAACGCAGGCTTGTTTAATGACAATTTGACCAAACCAAACAAATGGCACGTTTTTTAACGTACTATTACAGCGTTATAAACCAAACAAATGAGCTTTTTAAAAAATATATTTTCAAAAGAAAAAAAGGAAACATTAGACAAAGGATTAGAAAAAACAAAAACTAATTTTTTTGATAAACTATCTAAAGCTGTTGCCGGAAAAGCAAAAGTAGATGATGATGTTTTAGATAATTTAGAAGAAATTCTTGTAGCTTCGGATGTTGGTGTAAACACAACTTTAAAAATTATTACTAGAATAGAAGCACGTGTTGCCAAAGATAAATATGTAGGTACAGATGAACTTAACAAAATTCTTCGCGAAGAAATTGCAGGTTTATTATCTGAAACAAACCTTGGTAACGAAACCGAATTTACAATTCCAGAAATATCGAAAGATAAAGAAGGAAACAAAATGCCTTACGTTTTAATGGTTGTTGGTGTAAACGGAGTTGGTAAAACCACTACAATAGGTAAACTAGCTTCACAATTTAAAAAGCAAGGTTTAAAAGTAGTTTTAGGTGCAGCAGATACCTTTAGAGCAGCAGCTATAGATCAATTACAGGTTTGGGCAGACAGAACAGATGTGCCAATTGTACGTCAAGAAATGGGGTCTGATCCTGCTTCTGTAGCGTTTGATACCTTAACATCTGCAGTTACCCAAAATGCCGATGTTGTAATTATAGATACCGCTGGTAGATTGCACAACAAAGTAAACTTAATGAACGAATTAACCAAAATAAAACGCGTAATGCAAAAAGTGGTACTCAATTCTCCACACGATGTTTTATTGGTTTTAGATGGTTCTACTGGGCAAAATGCATTTGAGCAAGCAAAACAATTTACATTAGCAACAGAAGTTACTTCTTTAGCCGTTACCAAATTAGATGGTACTGCAAAAGGTGGCGTTGTAATTGGTATTTCAGATCAATTTAAAATCCCTGTAAAATATATTGGTGTAGGAGAAGGTATAGACGATTTACAAGTATTTAACAAACATGAGTTTGTAGATTCTTTTTTTAAGTAAGGTATTAATATTTTAATTGTTGTTTTTTACCTAAAGATTAAAGCTCTTATGGTTAAAACAAAACCAAATTACATACCTTTATCTCATGAAAAAAATATACACATTAATTTTATTTTTTATAAGTTTTATAACAATTTCTCAAGAAATCTATAAAGAAAGAATTGTAGGGAAAATTATAATAGAAGGAACTGATATTGAGGGTGTAACCGTCTCTAATAAAGCTACAGGCGAAGGGACGATTACTAACCAAAATGGTGAGTTTATAATTGAAGCTTCATTAAATGATTTACTTGAAATTAGAGCTCTAAAATATCAAAATATTGATGTTCTAGTAAATGAAGATATTATTGAATCAAAAAAATTAAGTATTTTTTTAATTGAAGAAGTTAATAAGTTAGATGAAATTGTTATTTTAAGTAAAAAATTAACTGGCAATCTTAATGTAGACCTTAATCGGGCAAATAAGTTTTACACTAAACGAGATGTTATTTATTTTGGTATTAAAAAACAAGATGCAACTAACCTCCAACAGATTGGAGAATATCAG
>CAYWOM010000239.1:0-3734 GCA_964459905.1 uncultured Polaribacter sp.
ATCCATCACAATAAGGAATTAAAGAATCTAAGTTTGCAACCGCTTCTGGCTTTTCTATTTTGGCAATTACAGGAACTCTATAATCTGAATGTTCAGCAATTAAATCGCGTAACATTCTTAAATCTTCTGGTGTTCTTACAAAAGAAAGTGCCATCCAATCTACATTTAAGCTCAATGCAAAAATAGCATCTTCTTTATCTTTTTCTGTTAAGGCTGGTAATGAAATTGCTGTGTTTGGTAAGTTTACGCCTTTTTTAGACTTTAAAGCACCGCCAACAATAGTTTTTACTACTACTTTTTTGTCTTTGTCTGTAGATATTACTTCGAATAATAATTTACCATCATCTACCAAAATTTGCTCTCCAACTTTTACGTCTTTTGGAAAACGTTGATATGTCATAAACGCTTTTTCTTTGGTACCAATACATTTTTCTGTAGTAAATGTAAAAGTATCTCCATCATTTAAAACAACATCATCTTCCATAACTCCTACACGAAGTTTTGGCCCTTGTAAATCTGCTAAAATAGCAACGTTATAGTTGTTTTCTTCGTTAATTTCTCTAATTATTTTTACAGTCTTCTTTACGTTTTCGTATTCTGCGTGCGAGAAATTAATTCTAAAGACATTTACACCCGATGTTGCTAATTCTGTTAAAATTTCTTTAGTGCCTGTTGCGGGCCCAAGTGTTGCTACTATTTTTGTTTTTTTGTAATCCATCATATTAAAAAATTAAAAAGTCTTTAGACTTTAATGGGGTTTTGTCTACTAAGTAAGAGGTTATTACTTGCTCAATATTATTTATTTTATCTATTGTTTTTACAACAAAACTATAGTCTACAGTACCAGTAATTTTTATAAAAAAATCTACTTTTTTCTTTTCTGGAATTAGATAGGTTTTTGTTTCTGTTGTTAATAATAATTCTTTAGATACTGTTTTATCTTCTCTCCTAAAACTGTTTGCTATTAAAAACCAATCAAAACCATAGGTTAAGTTAGAAAAGTTATAAATAGAAAAAGAGGCTTTGTTCTTTTCTTTCTCAAATTCTAAATCTTTGTGAGACTTTGTAAATTGAGTTTGCAGATTTTTATTTAATAAGTATGCAAGTTTATAATCTTCTAAAGTGGTATGGATTCCTATTAAAGAATAATCTTCTTCATAAAAATCTTCTAAACCCAAAGCATGAACTTGCATAAATTGTACCTAGTTTAAGTAGGCTAAATTACAATTTGTTTATGAATTTTACTGTTAATTTTAACGAAAACGATATCGTATTATTATAAGCTAAATAAGAAGCTAACTTATAAAATTAAAAATAGTTTATTTCTTTTTCTTTAACCCTTTAATATAAACAGATGGCTTAACTCCTTTAACCTTAAAAAAAACTTTAGAAAAAGAGTCTGAATTATTAAAACCTGCTTCTTGCGCAATGGCTTTGATTGTAAATTTTCTAATAGTAGTGTTTTTTTTAAGCTGATTAACAATATTATTTATTCTTAAATTATTTAAATAATTTGAAAAAGAAGTATCCTTATAATGGTTAATAATTTTTGAAAGATAGTTTGTATTTGTATCTAAATTTTTAGCTAATAAATTTAACGTTATGTCTTTTGAAATATATTGATGTTCTTTTTCAAATAACGCTAATCCAACTAAAACACTATTAATAATTTCTTTTGGTATATTTAAAGTCTCTTTATTTAAAATATCTTCATTTAAGATATCAGATGGCGCTATTAAAAGAGTTGCATTTATTTGTTTTCGTAAGTATTTTCTTTCATTAAGTATCCTTAATTGTAAAACAGACTGGTAACCTACCCAATAAATTAAAACAGTAGTTAAAATACGTAGCGGATAATAAGAATATATAAATTCTTTAAAATTTAAGTAAACGGTTATTGATAAAGCAACTATCCAAAAGATATAGGTAAATGCACCTAGTTTAAAAAAAGTATAAATCCATTTTAAGCTATCATAAGCAAGTATTCTGTTAAATAATTTTTCTTTTTTACTTAGAATATAAAAGGAATATCCAAAAATTGATAATGAAAAAACAAGGCTTATTATTTCTTCAATAGAGGTATATTTTTCAAATAAAAAGGTAACATCAGCTGCTTTTTTATCACTGAAAAAATAAACAAAACTTATTCGTATAAAGATTATTATAAGAAGAATAGGGATTACTATTTTTAAAATATTTTTACTTCTATTTTCTATTTTTAAATAATTAATTAAAAACATATAAAAGAACGGAGCAATTAAAAAATGCCAAGGAATATGAACATAATCTAAAAAGAAATAATTAACAAAAAAATCTTTTGCCAATATCCAAGATTGTATATTATTTAAAGATATAACAAGTACTAATAGATTAATATAAAGAATACTTTTCTTTTTTCCATTTTTAGAAAACAAAAGAATTAGACAGAATAAAAAGCCGTGTAATGCACTAATTAATAAAAAAAAAATAAAAAAATCGTCAACAGTCAATTTTGTTTTTTTAGGAAAAAATTATTTTATATGCGAAAATACTATTTTTTAACTAAAAGAAAAACTGCAAAATACAGTTGCCTTTGTAAGTAAATCAAATATACTAAAAAGAGCTATAAACATAAGCTGCTAGTTAGTTTTGTTGCATTTTTTTATACTTGATATTCATAAATATCAAGCTTGTTATTCATAAATGTCGAGTTACTTTGTTTGTGTTTTTGCTTTTTCTAGCGTTAATTAGTAATGTCTTAAACAGATATCTACTAATTTTCAAAACTATAAATTATGAAAAACGCCACACTTAACTTTTTTAAATTTAACCTCATATTACTTCTTTTATTTTTTTTAGTAAATACAATGTACTCTCAAAACCTAAACGAGAAAGAAATATATAAATTGAAGAAACTAAATATTAATACTGAAAAAGTTGATTTAACTGATTTAAATCTACAACTAAACTTAAAAAATATACTAAATCTAGACCGTAAAAGAAAAACAAACAAAACAGTTGCCATTGTTTATACAAGCATTTCTGCTGCTTCATTACTATTAGGCGGAGTACTTGTAAGTAAAAATAATGGACTAGCAGATCTTTTTGGAGGAATAATGATTACAAGTGGCGTTGTTTATGGCGGAATTTCTATACCTTTTTGGATAGCATCTAACAAAAGAAAAAAAGAAAGAGACAAGCTCATTAACTTATTTGAGTAACAATTTCTCAAAATAAAAAATATTATTTACTAATTTTAATTAAACCTAATAATTATGAAACATTTATTTTTTAAAACAGCAATTTTACTTTTTGCACTTACTTTAAGTAATTGCGAAAACAACGACCCACAAGAACAATTACCACCAATTACACAAACAGGTGCCAATACTTTTGGTGCTATTGTAGATGGTAGAGTTTTTGTAACTAAAGACAAAACAGGGTATTATGCCCCTGGAGGAGGAACTCTTAAAGGAATTGCAGTAACTGTAGGGAGTTTTCTGCCAGATTATGAATATTTTGGAATTGATGCAAGTGATTATGAGGGTACATATATATATATCTAAAGAATTTCCAGAGGAAAGAACTTACACTTTTCAAGTTAGCCCAGGAGTTAGAGCAAGTTTAGAAAAGCCTAGCTATTCGCATATATTTTGTAGTATTAATGGAAACAGATATGTAAGTTATGAGAATTCTGGTTCTATAACTTTTTCTAAAGTAGATTATAATACAGGAATATATGCTGGCATTTTTAA
>CAYWOM010000240.1:0-3728 GCA_964459905.1 uncultured Polaribacter sp.
AAATTTTATTGTTAAAAATGGTCATTCCTTCACCAAAATACTTTTTATCTAAATCAATTTTTTGTAAAACCTTACCCGTTTTAATAGCTACTTTTCTTAGGCTAGATTGTCCTTCTCGTCCTGTAGTTTCATATAAAAATCCGTTATAATATTCTAAACCTTGTGTGTAGGCTTTTGTATCATGTGGGTATTCATTAATAATTTTATAGCTATAAATAGCAGGTGCTTTGTCTGCAAAAACTTCAAAAGAATTATTTATTTTTTTCGATTTTTCATCATAAAAAACTAAGGCAGAAATAGCATGTTTTCCAACACCAAGTTTAGTAGTGTTTATAGTGGCAGAATTTCCTTCAGAAGTAATATCTTTTCCGTTCACAAAAAACTGAACTCTATCTATTTGCTTATTGTTATTTTCTGTTAAAGAAATTTTTACAGTTTGGTTAAAGCTCGTTTTTTTAGGAGATTTTAGGGTAAATTTATACGCTTTTGTACAAGAAATAGTTAGCAGAAAACAAAGTAAAAAGGCAGTAAGTATAAAATTATTCTTCATTTTAAGTAGTTTTAGTATTTTAATAGTCGTTTTTAAACGATTAAAAAATGATGTGTGTCGTTATTTTGGTTGCAAAGATACCCGTAAATCTAAAGAATATCTTTATAAGACCAAATAAAAGCAAATTATTTATTTGTAAATTAAAAAATATCGTTAAATTTGCAAACTCTAAACAGTAAATTACAGCTATTTAGAAATTTAGAGTAAGACTTTACCAATTTTACTCGTACAAACATAACATTAAAGTATTAAAAATATATTAAAAATGAAAAAAGGAATTCACCCAGAGAATTACAGAATGGTAGCGTTTAAAGACATGTCTAACGAAGACGTATTTTTAACACGTTCTACAGTAGACACCAAAGAAACTTTAGAGGTAGAAGGTGTTGAGTATCCTTTAGTAAAATTAGAGATTTCTAGAACATCTCACCCATTTTACACAGGTAAATCTAAACTTATTGATGCAGCAGGACGTATCGATAAATTTAAAACAAAATACGCAAAATTCAAAAAAGAGTAATCTTTTAGAATTTAAAACATATTTAAAACTCCAACATTTATTTGTTGGAGTTTTTTTTTATTTGGGCGTTTCCTTTCAGGTCGGGCTTTTTGTTACAATCTTTTTGTTCATGCTTCCAAAAAGGATTTTCACTACAATCCCTAACGCAACTATTTGCCAACTAACAGCATTATTTAAAACGAATAGATTATTTTTATCCCCAATTAAAACCCACTTAAAAAAATGAAGAATACCATACTTACAGTATTAGTAACAATTACTATTTTATTTGGAGTTTTAGTTTATTTTATTCCCCAAACAGGCACAATCATTTTACTATCTATTGGTGGTCTTTTAACTCTAATTGCAATTTACGATAGCATACAAACCCAGCATTCTTTATTAAGAGCCTTTCCTTTAGTGGCACGTTTGCGTTGGGTATTTGAAGAAGAAAGAGATAAGATTCAACAATATTTTATAGAAGACAACTTAAACGGAACACCCATAAATAGAGAAAAAAGAAGTTTGGTGTACCAACGTTCTAAACAAGAACTAGAAACGGTGCCTTTTGGCACACAACACAACGTATATGCAAAAGGATATGAGTTTGTAAAACATTCTTTATTTCCAAAAGATCATCATAAAATTGCAGGAGATCGTGTTATTTTTGGTTCGGATAAATGCACGCAAAAATATAGTACATCTATTATTAATATTTCTGCAATGTCTTTTGGTTCGTTAAGTAAAAATGCAATAATGGCATTAAATCAAGGCGCTAAAATGGGCGGTTTTGCACACAATACTGGCGAAGGTGGTATTTCTCCATACCATTTACAAGGTGGCGATTTAATTTTTCAAGTAGGAACAGGGTATTTTGGCGCAGGAAAATCTGTAAATGGCAAACGTGTTTTTGATGCGGCTATTTTTAAAGAAAATGCCATACGTTCAGAAGTGAAAATGATAGAGATTAAGTTGTCTCAAGGAGCAAAACCAGGTCATGGAGGAATTTTACCTGCCAAGAAAAATACAGAAGAAATCGCAAAAATTAGAGCCGTAGAACCGTTTACAAGAGTAGATTCGCCACCGAGTCATGCTGCTTTTTCAGATTTTGAAGGTATGATTGCTTTCATTCAAGAAATAAGAGATTTATCCGAAGGTAAACCAGTAGGAATTAAATTTTGTGTTGGTAATAACCAAGAAATAGAAGAAATGATACAAGCTTTTGCAGCTGCAAAAAATTATCCAGATTTTATAGCAATAGATGGCGGAGAAGGAGGTACAGGTTCTGCTCCCATAGAATTTACCAATTATATTGGTACGCCTTTAATTGAAGGGTTGGTTTTTGTAAATCAATTATTAGAAAAACACAACTTAAAAAACCAGATTAAAATAATGGCGGCTGGTAAAGCAGTAGATGCTTTCGATATTGTAAAACTATTAGCTTTAGGGGCAGATGCTATTGGTATGGCACGTAGTTTTATGTTAAGTTTAGGTTGTATACAAGCCAGAGAATGTAATTTAGATACCTGCCCTGTTGGTGTTGCCACACAAGATGATGATTTGGTAAAAGCATTGGTGGTAGAAAAGAAAAACGTACGAGTTAAAAATTACCATACCAAAACTATTTCTGCAGTTAAAGAAGTTGTTGCTGCTATGGGTGTAGATGCTATTTCTAAGGTGCAACCAAATCAGGTTTTTAGACGTACAAAAGACGAAGAAATTGTGAGTTTAGAAGAAATTTATTATCAAAAATAAACTCTTGTAAGAAGATGAAAACCCCCTGGCCAACAAAAGCTGCAATGGAGCAGGTGTACAAAATGAAGCTTTGGGGCGATAATAAAACGCACTTTTATTCTGGAGAAGGATCTCATAATCCCGATATTTTAAAACCTTATCTAGCGGTTGTAAAAGAATTTTTAACCTCTTTTAAAAAACCTATTTCTGTGTGTGATTTAGGTTGTGGCGATTTTAATATTGGAAAGCATTTAGTACAATATTCAGATAAATATATTGCGATAGATATTGTAAAAGATCTTATAGATTATAATAAAGAAAAATTTAAAGCACCTAATTTAGAATTCGATTGTTTAGATATTGCAAAAGACAATTTGCCTTCTGCAGATTGTGCAATTGTAAGACAAGTATTGCAGCATATATCGAATGCAGAAATTCAAAACATACTAAATAAATTAACGGCTTTTAAATATATTATTCTAACAGAACATTTACCTGAAGGAAATTTTGAGCCTAATAAAGATCTTATTTCAGGACAAGGAATTAGACTTAAAAAGCAGAGTGGTGTTAACTTATTAGCTCCGCCTTTTAATTTAAAAGTAACAGTAAAAAAGCAATTGTTGTCTTGTAAATTTAAAGATAATAAAGGTGTTATTGTGACTACTTTGTACCGAGTTTTTAAATGACTTATAATCGTTGTTAGCGAAGTTCTATTTTTAAAACACTTATAAGCAAAGATTGTCTGCTACATGTAATCTTCAATTGGGTTACAAGAACAAATTAAGTTTCTGTCTCCAAAAGCATCATCAACTCTACGTACAGAAGGCCAAAATTTATTATCTGCAACATATTCTAGCGGGAAAGCCGCTTGTTTTCTGGTGTATGGTAAAGTCCAATTTGTGTGGCACCACAATTAGTGCCTTTCTTACCTTCAAATCCGATTGT
>CAYWOM010000241.1:0-3725 GCA_964459905.1 uncultured Polaribacter sp.
GTATTGCTTTAAATGATAACTTTGTAAAAGTTGTTTCTTGGTATGATAATGAAATTGGGTATTCAACTAAAATTGTTGATTTAATTGAATATGCCGCAACTTTATAGTTGTTGTAAATAAAATTAAAATTAAAATTAAAATAAAAAAAACCTGATAGCAATTAAGCTGTCAGGTTTTTTATTTATAATAGTCAAAATTTTTAGTTTTGAATAGTTACTTAACAGCAATCATACTAATTTCTACATTTACAAATTTTGGTAAGTTTGCTACTTCTACGGTTTCTCTTGCGGGAGCAGTTTCATTGTTAAAATATTGTCCGTAAATAGTATTTATTTCCCCAAAATTATTCATATCAGAAATAAAAATAGATGCTTTTATAACGTTTTCAAAAGTCATTTCGGCAGCTTCTAAAACAGCTTTCATATTTTCCATTACTTGTGTTGTTTCTTTTTCAATAGAATCTAACACTAGTTTTCCAGATATCGGATTTATAGCTATTTGTCCAGAAGTATATAATGTATTTCCTGTTAAAACAGCTTGATTGTAAGGTCCAATAGGCGCAGGAGCTTTAGTTGTTGTTATTATTGTTTTCATTTTTTTGTTTTCAAAGTTTCAAGGTTGCAAACATATTAAGTTTTACTGCCCACCAATACGTAAAATATTTTCATAAAATTTATCAGCATTCGGGTCTGAAGGATCCATTTTTCCATACCCTGTTTTATAATATTTTAATGCTTTTTTATTCATTTTCCCAGACTCATAATACCTACCAATATAATAATCACCCAAAGGAGAAGTTGGAAATAATTTAGAAATCATTTTACCAAACTCTCTTAAGTAATCGCCATTTTCTTTTTCTATAACTATTTTTTCAACGGTATAGATATCCCTTTCTCTGATGTCTAAATTACTCCCAAAAAGAAATTCTATTTCTAAATATTTGTTTTCTAAATATGCAATTGCATCTAAAGGAGATAACTCTTTAATGTTTTTATTAAATTCTTCTTTAGAAATCGGAGAATAAACTTCAAAAACCTTTGTTAATGCTCTAGGTATTGCTTCGCTAAGCGCAGAAACACTGTTAGAAGTTCTAATAGTATCAGTTACAAAATTAAAATTTTTCATATCCAACATAGATAATCCTTTTTGAATTTCGCCAATTTTGGCTTGTTTTTTAGCAGAAAAAGACGTCGCATTATTTATGTACAAGTAAAACGTATTGTCTTCTCTTAGAAATTTGGGTAAGTTATAAGACTGTAATTGATTGCCAATAAAATTTGAAAAAGTAGGATTTAAACAGATATAAGAATTTATAAAAGGTTTGTTTTCCCCTAAATAGTGGGTAATTAAATTAGCAGAAGTTCCTTCTCCTATTAAAGAAATAAATGGCGAAGTTCTGTAGTTACTTTCCATGTAAAAAATAACTTCATCTCTTATAAATTGGTAAAAAGCACTATTATCATCAGTTAGTTTACCTGAGTTTCTATTAAAGTAAGTGTCCTTTTTTCTAGTTTTCTCCATAGAAACCCCAACAATAATTTGTTTAGGAGCCTTATCTTTGGCTGCAAAAAGCACAGAATTACCTACGTAAGCATCAAATAAATATTCCGCATCAAAAACGACAGTCAGTGGGTAGTTTTTAACACTATCTTTTTCATAACCTTTAGGTAAATAGATTTTTAAATTTCGTGTAGTTTCTAGAATCTCAGATTCAATATTTTTATCAATAGTTTTTTGTGAAAATCCACATAAATAAAAAAGTACAAATATTAATGTTATTGATTTCTTAATCATCATTTAGAATGTTTATTTTTACAGATAATTATTTTATATCTTTTAAAAGAACGTCTAAAATACAAAATTATGATGCAACCCGAATGGAAAGTTGTTAAAGAATATGAAGATATTACTTACAAGAAATGTAATGGAGTCGCAAGAATAGCATTTAACAGGCCTAATGTTAGAAATGCTTTCAGACCAAAAACTACAAAAGAATTATACGATGCTTTTTATGATGCAGGCGAAGATGTAAATATTGGTGTGGTTTTATTATCAGCAGAAGGGCCAAGTACAAAAGATGGTGTGTATTCTTTTTGTTCTGGTGGCGATCAAAAAGCACGAGGGCATCAAGGTTATGTGGGTGAAGACGGTTATCATCGTTTAAATATTTTAGAAGTTCAGCGTTTAATTAGGTTTATGCCAAAAGCTGTAATTTGCGTGGTTCCTGGTTGGGCAGTTGGGGGCGGACACAGTTTACACGTGGTTTGCGATTTAACTTTAGCTAGTAAAGAACATGCAATCTTTAAGCAAACAGATGCTGATGTTACGTCTTTTGATGGCGGTTATGGCTCTGCGTATTTAGCAAAAATGGTTGGGCAAAAAAGAGCACGAGAAATTTTCTTTTTAGGAAGAAATTATTCAGCGCAAGAAGCTTATGATATGGGCATGGTAAATGCTGTAATCCCTCATGAAGAGCTAGAAAGTACCGCTTATAAATGGGCACAAGAAATTTTAGAGAAAAGCCCTACTTCTATAAAAATGCTAAAATTTGCAATGAACTTAACAGATGATGGTATGGTTGGGCAGCAAGTTTTTGCGGGTGAAGCAACCCGTTTGGCGTATATGACAGATGAAGCTAAAGAAGGAAGAGATGCTTTTCTGGAAAAGAGAAAACCTAACTTTCCTAAAAAATGGATTCCATAGTCAATTACTAATTTTATAACTAAGAATTACGAATAACCAGAATTCGTAATTTGTAATTCATAATTAATAGGTATGAAATCACAGATAGTAACTTTTTTAATAAAATGTACAGATCAAAAAGGATTGGTAGCAAAAATTACCAGTTTTTTTTACGAAAAAGGATTTAATATTTTAAGCTGTCAGCAATATGTAAATTCTATAGAGAACACTTATTTTATGAGAGTTCGGTTAAATGCAGCTGGCACAAATGTTTCTAAAGAAGAATTAGAAGCTAGTTTTACAGAACTTGCCAAGCCTTTAGAGTTTAATTGGTCTGTGAATTTTGGAGATAAAAAACAGAATGTAGCAATTATGGTGTCGCATACAAGTCATAATTTATACGATTTGTTAGAACGATACAAAGAAGGAAGATTAGATTGTACTGTAAAAATGATTATTAGTAATCATGATAAATTAAGATCAGTTGCAGAAATGTTTGGAGTACCTTATTATTATTTACCAGTTACAAAAGAAACAAAATTACAGCAAGAATTACAGATTATAGAATTGTTAGATTCAAATAATGTAGATTTGGTTGTAATGGCAAGATATATGCAGATTTTGTCATCAGATTTTATAAATCATTACCCAGAGCGAATAATTAATATTCATCATTCTTTTTTACCCGCTTTTCAAGGAGCAAATCCTTATAAAAAAGCCTACGAAAGAGGTGTAAAATTAATTGGTGCAACAGCACATTACGCTACAGAAGATTTAGATGAAGGGCCAATTATAGAGCAAGATGTAAAGCCGGTAACGCACGAAAGCACGCCTGTAACTTTAAAAAGAATTGGTGCAGATATAGAAAAATTGGTATTGGCAAGAGCAGTTAAAAATCATTTGAATAACCAAATAATTGTTTCAGGAAACAGAGCAATCGTTTTTCCAGAAGCAGGAGAGTAAAAGGTGTTTAATTTATTAAAAAAAAATGTTCATATGAGAAAATATATTTTTATAATATTTTCACTTATTATCATAACAAT
>CAYWOM010000242.1:0-3709 GCA_964459905.1 uncultured Polaribacter sp.
CTTTGAAATGGGGCAATTTTTTGGCATTTTTAAAAACGATAAATTAGTTGCTATCTCTGGGCAACGGATGCAAACGGATGATTTTATAGAAATTAGCTCTGTAGTTACGCATCCAAAACATACAAGAAAAGGCTACGCAAAACAATTAATTTATTATACTGCAAAAGAAATTTTAAAAGAAAATAAACTACCTATTTTACACACCAACAAAGGCAACAAAGCAATAGCGCTTTATGAAAAACTAGGTTTTAAAATTACCCGAGACATGAATTGGTGGTTGTATGGAAAAAAATAAAGCAAAAAAAATACGCTAGGGAATACCTAGTTATATATGCATTTAAAAATCTTGATTCAAATCCCAAGCTTCTAAAGTTTCTTTTAGAGTTTTAATAAACATACCGCCTAAAGCACCGTTTACAACTCTATGATCATAAGAGTGAGACACAAACATTTTTTGTCTAATTCCAATAAAATCTCCTTCTGGAGTTTCTATTACAGCAGGAACTTTTCTAATTGCTCCCAAAGCTAAAATAGCAACTTGTGGTTGGTTAATTATTGGTGTTCCCATTACAGAACCAAAACTACCAACATTAGTAACTGTATAAGTTCCTCCTTGAATATCGTCTGGTTTTAACGCATTATTTCTAGCTCTATTTGCTAAATCATTTACAGATTTAGTCATACCAACTAAGTTTAATTGATCTGCATTTTTAATTACCGGAACTATTAAATTACCATCTGGTAAAGCAGCTGCCATACCTAGATTAATATTTTTCTTTTTAATTATATGATCGCCATCAATGGCAATATTAATCATTGGATATTTTTTAATTGTAGAAGCAATTGCATGCATTAAAATGGGTGTAAAAGTTAACTTCTCTCCTTCTCTTTTAAGAAAAGCATCTTTTACTTTAGTACGCCATTTTACAATATTGGTTACATCTATTTCTATAAAAGACTGCACGTGTGCAGATGTTTGAACAGAGCTTACCATATGTTTGGCAACTAATTTGCCCATTCTGGTCATTTCTATTACTTCATCTTCTCCGTTTATAGAAATTGGAGCCGCTTTTTGTACTTCTTTTCGTGTTGGTTGTACAACCTTTTCGTCTACTATTTTTGTTGGACTATTTTTTGGAGTTGATTTTCTATTCTCAATGAAAAATAAAATATCATCTTTTGTAACTCTACCATCTTTACCAGCACCAGCAATCGTCTCTAATTCATTCATAGAAACACCTTCTGTTTTGGCTATATTTCTAACTAAAGGAGAATAGAATTTTCCGCTTTCTGATGTTTTTAAAATTGGAGCTGCAACAATTTCAATTGCTTTTTCAACAGTTTTTACTACTTCTGTAACCTGAAGTGGTGTCTCAACAGTTTTTGTTGCAACTGTTTCTACTGTATTAGAACTGCCACTTTCTGTTTCTATAATAGCAATTGTAGCGCCAACTGCAACAACTTCATCCTTTTTAAATAAAATTTCAACTAAAGTTCCTTCTACTTCAGATGGTACTTCAGAATCTACTTTATCGGTAGCAATTTCTACGATAGCTTCATCTAATTCTATAGTTTCACCTACTTCTTTTAACCAAGATGTGATGGTTGCTTCTGCAACACTTTCTCCCATTTTTGGTAATTTCAATTCGAATCTTGCCATTTCTATCTGTTTTGTAAAATACAAAAATACTAAAAACGGATGGTTTTTTACTAATAATTACGATAGAAAAAAAATGATTAAATTTTATATTTATTAAATTATTCGCAACAATAAAAACAAAAAACACACTATAATATAATATAATTTGTTTTTTAACTTTATTTTTATTGATTTAACAACTAATTAGCTAATTGTTCTTTTAAAATTTTCTCTTTATGCGTTCAACTCTCTTTTCGCTTTTGTAAGCGCTCTTTTGTGCGGTAAAGTATTTAATTCTTTTTATTAGAATATAAAAAAACGCAAAACTAAATTAGTTTTGCGTTTGTAAATTATTTATAAGACCCATTCTTTAGGGCTCTCTAATACTTTTACAAGCCTTTCTTCTTGCGAACCTTCTTCTGGATAATGATTATATTTCCATTGAACAATTGGCGGTAAACTCATTAAAATACTCTCTATGCGTCCGTTTGTTTTTAAGCCGAATAAAGTTCCTCTATCATGCACTAAATTAAACTCTACATATCGTCCTCTTCTTACTTCTTGCCAATCTTTATGTTCTTTACTAAATTTAATACCTTTTCGCTTTTCAACAATAGGAATATAACTTTCTAAAAAACTGTTTCCAACTTCTGTAACAAAATTATAACGATCTTGAATTGTAAATTCTTCAGTTTCTTTTAGATAATCAAAGAATAAACCTCCAATTCCACGTGCTTCATCTCTATGAGAGTTCCAGAAATATTTATCGCAAGTTTCTTTAAATTTTGGATAAAATAGTGAATTATGTTTGTCGCAAGCCAATTTACAAATCGTATGAAAATGCGTTGCATCCTTATCAAATAAATAATAAGGCGTTAAATCTTGTCCGCCACCAAACCATTGTGTAACGATTTCTCCTTTATCATCATACATTTCAAAATAGCGCCAATTTGCATGTACTGTTGGTACAAAGGGATTTATTGGATGCAAAACCAAACTTAATCCGCAAGCAAAAAAATTACCTTCTTTTACCCCAAATTGTTTTCTTAAAGCTTCTGGTAATTCGCCAAAAACTTTAGAAATGTTAACGCCTCCTTTTTCAAAAATTGCTCCGTTTTCAATTACTCTGGTTCTACCTCCACCACCTTCTTTACGTTGCCAATTGTCTTCTTGAAAAGTAGCTTTACCATCTACTTCTTCTAATTTAGAAGTGATTAGATCTTGTAGTTTTTCTATATAATTATAAAATTGTTTTTTCATAACTGTTAAACCATATTTCGATTACAGTAAGATTTTTTTTCAAAATCTCTAATATTTATAGATATAATAGGAACTCCTGCAAACATCATCTTCAACTTTAAAACAATGGTTTTAGAAAGGTTTGCTTTTTGCTCATCTGTTCTACCTTCCATAATGTTTGCAAAAACATGAATAAAATCTGCTTCACCAGATTGAACCAAAGAATATTTATAAGGATTTAAACGCACTTTAATATCGTTTTTATCAAATAAACCTGTTGAAAATATAGTTTCAAAAACGGCTTGAAGAATTATTTTTGGTTCTTTAATTTTTAAAATATTCTCTGAACAATCTAAAATAAAATGTGGCATTTTTAATCCGCTTTATATTCTTTTACAGCATCTATAAAAGCCTTCGCATTTTCTAACGGAATGTTAGGTAAAATACCATGACCTAAATTTACAATGTACTTGTCTTTACCAAAATCGTTAATCATTTGGTGTACCATTTTCTTAATTTCTGCCGGTGGCGAAAACAATCTTGTTGGATCGAAATTACCTTGCAAGGTAATGTTTCCACCAGATAAATAACGTGCATTTCTTGCAGAACACGTCCAATCTACACCCAAAGCAGCAGCACCAGATTTAGACATTTCATTTAAGGCAAACCAACATCCTTTACCAAAAGCAATTACCGGGGTAAAATCTTTTAATGCATCTATAATTTGCTGAATATATTGCCAAGAAAATTCTTGATAGTCTACTGGAGATAACATGCCTCCCCAAGAATCAAAAACCTGAACGGCGTCTACACCAGCTTTTACTTTTTCCT
>CAYWOM010000243.1:0-3706 GCA_964459905.1 uncultured Polaribacter sp.
AGCAAATTCTATAGAAGGCGTGATTAATGGAGCAAGACAAATAGAGTGCACTATTAACGGTATAGGTGAACGCGCAGGAAATACAGCTTTAGAAGAAGTTGTGATGGTTTTAAAACAACATCCATATCTCAATTTGGATACCAATATTAAAACTGAAATGCTCTATGGGATGAGTCAACTCGTAAGTGATAGTATGGGTATTTATACACAGCCTAATAAAGCTATAGTTGGCGCTAATGCTTTTGCGCATAGCTCTGGAATTCATCAAGATGGTGTTATTAAAAACAGAGAAACCTATGAAATTATGGATCCAGAAGATGTTGGTGTTACCGAAAGTGCTATTGTGTTAACCGCAAGAAGTGGTAGAGCAGCATTGGCGTATAGAGCTAAAAAAATTGGCTACGAGCTAACAAAAATTCAATTAGATGTTGCATATAATGCTTTTTTACAAACAGCAGACAAGCAAAAAGAAGTAAAAGATAACGATATTCATGCAATTATGAGTGAAGTAAAGAAGATCTCTAAAATAGCAATCGCATAAAATAACATACAAAACATAATAATTTTGTCTTCAATGGTAGCTGTAAAAATTCTTGAACAATAATTTCAAGAATAACAGCTACCTTTGCTATTTAAAAACCAGTAGTAAAGTTATAGAATATGAAATATACAATTGCTGTAATTCCCGGAGATGGTATTGGCCCAGAAGTAACCAATCAAGCAAAGAAAGCTTTAGATGCTGTTGCAGAAGTTTACGATCATATTTTTTTATATAAAGAAGCTCAAATTGGCGCTTGTGCAATTCATGCTACAGGAAACCCTTTGCCAGAAGAAACTGTGGCAATTTGTAAAAAAGCAGATGCAATTTTATACGGTGCAATTGGAGACCCAAAATACGATAAAGACCCCACATTAAAAATAAGACCCGAACAAGGTTTATTAAATTTAAGAAAAGAATTAGATCTTTTTTGCAACATAAATCCTGTAAAAGCATACGATCAATTAATTAAAAATTCTCCATTAAGAAGAGAAATTATAAAAGGCACAGATATTGCTATTTATAGAGAATTAACTGGCGGAATTTACTTCGGAAAAAAAGAGGTAAGCAAAGACGGTAAAACAGCTTATGATGTTAGCTCTTATTCGGTAGATGAAATCTCTAGAATTACACATTTAGCTTTTAAAGCAGCACAAACTAGAAAGAAAAAAGTAACCTTAGTAGACAAAGCAAATGTTTTAGAAACATCGCGCTTGTGGAGGAAAATAGTTACAGAAATTGCAAAAGAATACAAGGACGTAGTATTAGAATATTTGTATGTAGACAATGCTGCAATGAAACTAATATTAAACCCAAAAAAGTTCGATGTAATTCTTACAGATAATTTATTTGGAGACATTATTTCAGATGAAGCAAGTGTGATTTCTGGCTCCATTGGTTTATTGGCATCATCTTCTATAGGAAATAATAACGCTTTATTTGCCCCCGTTCACGGCACTTATCCAAAAGCAAAAGGAAAAGATATTGCGAATCCTTTGGCATCTATTCTGTCTGCAGCCATGCTTTTAGAGCATTTAGGTTTAGATGAAGAGGCGAATGCCATAGAAAGAGCAGTAGAAAAATCGTTAGATTTAAACATTACCACAGAAGACATAAAAGGAAAAAATAAATACTCGGCATCTACTTCTAAAGTGGGCGATTTTATTGCAGATTATATTTTAAATCAAGAAGACAGCAATCTTAATTTTAAGAACATTCACATGGGGCAAAGTACAATTATCTAAAAATGCGCTTCGATTTTTTTTTTGAAGCTATTTCCAGCTTTACACTGTATCTTCTTATAGTGTTATTACTAGTAAAATTTTGCTAATTAATGATGTAATATGCTTTTCGTTAGTAAATTGCTTCGTTCCTCGCAATACTACTTATTAAAGAAGCTATAAAAAGGATGTCGTTGCAATCTGGGCTAAAACTTTTTGTTAGCTTCGTTAAAAACTAAAAAAATAGTTGTGTATCTAATAAAAAAATCACAATATTTGAATCATGATAAAACAACTATTAAATAACATTTTTAGTATCATATTAACCGTAATTATTGCGGCATGATAAGGAAGTGATATTTATATTTGTTATAAAAAAACCTTCCTATAAAAAGGAAGGTTTTTTTATGGGAATATTTTAACGATTGAACATCATAATAAAAATCATTTAAATACCTTAAAACAAGTTATTTAAGTTAATTTTTTAACACCTGAATTTAAAGATGTTCATTTCAAAAAATGCAAAAAAAATAGAGAAACGTAGTAATTTAGTCAAACAATTGAAGAAAACCATACATGGAATTAAATAAACACAGCAAAAGATTAACACAAGATGAATCTCAACCAGCATCGCAAGCAATGTTGTATGCTGTTGGTTTGTCTGATGAAGATATGAGCAAAGCCCAAGTAGGTATTGCAAGTACAGGTTATGATGGAAACCCATGTAACATGCACTTAAACAATTTGGCTGCAGAGGTTAAAGTAGAATCTAAAATTGCAGGTTTAGTTGGTTTAGGGTTTAATACAATTGGTGTTTCAGACGGAATTTCTATGGGAACTTCTGGTATGAATTACTCACTAGCATCTAGAGATATTATTGCAGATTCTATAGAAACTGTTATGAATGCTCAAAGTTATGATGCATTGGTTTCTGTGGTGGGTTGCGATAAAAACATGCCGGGCGCCGTTATTGCTATGCTGCGTTTAAATCGTCCATCAATAATGATGTATGGTGGTACTATTGCTTCTGGTAATTATAAAGGAAGAAAATTAAATATTGTTTCAGCTTTTGAAGCTTTAGGGCAAAAAGTAGCCGGCGAAATTGAAGAAGAAGAATACAGAGAAATTATAAAAAGAGCCATTCCAGGAGCAGGTGCTTGTGGCGGAATGTACACTGCAAATACAATGGCTTCGGCAATTGAATGTATGGGCTTTTCATTGCCTTATAATTCATCTATTCCAGCAGAAAATCCTAATAAATTATCGGAAGCAGAAAGAACCGCATTAGCAATTAAAAATTTATTAGAGTTAGATTTAAAACCTTTAGATATTATTTCTAAAAAATCTTTAGAAAATGCCATTGCAATTGTAAATGCTTTAGGCGGTTCTACAAATGCAGTTTTACACTTTTTAGCAATTGCACATGCTGCAGATATTGAGTTTACCTTAGCAGATTTTCAAAGAGTTTCAGATAGAACTCCACTAATTGCAGATTTAAAACCATCAGGAAAATACCTAATGGAAGATGTTCATGGAGTAGGAGGAACGCCTGCAATTATGAAATATTTATTAGACAATGGTTATTTACACGGAGATTGTTTAACAGTTACAGGTAAAACATTAGCAGAAAATTTGGCCAATGTTAAAGCTATGGAATTTGATGAACAAGATGTAATTTATCCGAAAGATAAAGCCTTAAAATCGTCTGGAAACATTCAAATTATTTATGGAAATTTAGCTACTGAAGGAGCCGTTGCAAAAATTTCTGGAAACGAAGGTTTATTATTTGAAGGAAAAGCAGTGGTGTATGATGGTGAACAAGCCGCAAACACCGGAATTTCTAACGGAGAGGTAGAAAGAGGCGATGTAGTCGTCATTAGATATGTGGGGCCAAAAGGAGGACCAGGAATGCCAGAAATGTTAAAACCAACTTCTTTAATTATGGGAG
>CAYWOM010000244.1:0-3694 GCA_964459905.1 uncultured Polaribacter sp.
GTGTCGATTTTAAATCGGCAGGAGCTTCTACTTTAAAACCGCGTAAAATTTGGTTCGATGACGCTGTACAACGTTTAAATGTTGACGCTAGAGGAGAGTTGTTAGGCGAATTTAAAGCAGACGATAAATTATTAATTATTACACAAAGTGGAAAAGCAAAAGCGGTAAAACCAGATTTGGCAATGCATTTTGATAATGATATGATTGTCTTAGAAAAATGGAAACCAAACAAGCCAATTTCTGCTATTTATTTCGATGGTGATAAGGAGCGTTACTATGTAAAACGTTTTTTAATTGAAACCACAGACAAAGAAGATGTTTTTATTACAGAACACCCAAAGAGTCAGTTAGAAATTATTGCCACAGATTACAGACCTGTTGCAGAAATTTTCTATTCTAAAAGAAATATAGAAAATCAGGAAATAGATTTTGAAAAATTTATTTCTATAAAAGGTATAAAAGCACAAGGAAACGTTTTTACCACCAATAAAATTAAACAAGTTAATTTGTTAGATGCTTTGCCTTTTGAGGAACCAGAAGAACCTGTTTCTAAAGAAATAGAAGTTGTTGAAGAAGAAATTGTAGCAGAAACCTTACCAATTGATGTGCCAACAATTGAAAATAATGCTGCGGCAGAAGTTGCTACAAAAGAGGATAAAAAAGCGGCACTTTTAAAGAAGGCAATTCAGAAAAAAAAGGACAATGCAGATGATGAAACGCAGCAGAGTTTGTTTTAGAAAATGTACTATATAAAATTAAAAAGAGAGAAAAATAAAATAATATGAAACGCAAACACCTTTATTTAGCATTAGCAGTTTTAGGTATTTGTTATACATGGTATTATAACATCCAATGGTTTCAGACCGTTGAAAACCCAACGCTGTCTAATTTCTTTAATGATACGCAAGTCAATTTTGCATGCAAATCTTTTGGGGCAGATTTAACCGTTGTTGTATTTACATTTTTTGCATTTATGATTCCGGAAAGCATTAAACTAAAAATTAAATTTTGGTGGATTTTAATTCCGTTAACGTTTTTAATCGCCATTGCATTTACGTTTCCGTTGTTTTTATACATGAGAGCAACTGCTTTAGAAAAACTACAGCTATCATGAACAAAATAGGGCTAATTGGTGGTATTACGCCAGAATCTACAATACTGTATTACCGGATTTTAAATCAATTAAACGCGGCTAAACAAGGCGATATACATTCTGCAGATGTTGTTATAAATTCTTTCGATTTTGGACAAATTGCAAAACTTCAAAAAGAAGGAAATTGGGATATGTTAGATAAATTGATGGCAAATGCGGGTAAAGACCTAGAAAATGCGGGTGCCACTTGTATTTTAATTTGTGCAAATACAATGCATTTATGTATTGCTGCTGTTAGAAACGTAGTAAATATTCCTGTAATTGATATTGCGGAAGCTACTGGGAATGAAATCACTAAAAAAGGGTTGAAAAAAGTAGCTTTGTTAGGTACAAAATACACCATGGAAAAAGATTTTTTTAAAGAGATTTTAACTTCATTTGGTATCGAAACAATTATTCCTAATGAAGAAGATAGAAACGAAATTCATAATGTTATTTATAACGAATTGTCTAAAGGAGAATTAAAAGTAGCCTCTAAAAAGAAATACTTAAAAATTATTGAGAAATTAATAGAAAGTGGGGCAGAAGGCATTATTTTAGGATGTACAGAAATCCCTTTATTAATAAATCAAAAAGAGGTTGCTGTTCCTGTTTTTGATACTACAAAAATTCATGCAAACGCAGCTTTTAAACTTGCAACTTCTTAATTATTTCATCTTCTCAAAGAAAGTTAACTTATAATTTGGTAACAGATTTGGGTTTGTAATTTTAATAATATCTTTTAAAACCAAATCTGGTCTTGTAGGTGCTAATTCGTAGTAAATAACACCGCCAGTTTTTCCTTTTTTTGTGGTTGGTGTATAAATATTATCATTTTTAAAAGCGGTAAATTTCGTGTACAATTGATTGCTTTTTACTAATTGTTCTTTGGTTGAGAAATAACCAGGAGCAATCCAAAAATCGGCATTTATACCTTTTTCAAAAACACTTTCAAAACTTAAAGACAAACTCCCTTTTCCTTTGGTCTCTTTCCATAAATAATTTAGGTTTGCGTCTTTTAAAAATTGCGCAACAAAACTATTACCAGCGGGTAAATTCCAGATATCTTTACTCATAATTGCACCCGATAAAACAGTGGGTTTAATTTTAGCGTTTAAAGCAATGTTTTTTGCTGCAAAATAATTAGTTTCAATTACTTTAAAAATACTATCGGCTTGTTTTTCTTTATCAAATAAAACACCAAAAAACTGAATCCATTCTGCTCTTCCAAGCGGGGTTTCTTCTAGCCAGTCTCCGTTATAAATTACAGGGATTCCTGCTTTTTTAATTGTTGTAAGGCTTTTATCTGCTGTAGAAATACTGTAACCAACCACTAATTGAGGCTGTAAATTTAATAGTATTTCTGTATTTAATGAATTTTCTTTTCCAATTTCGGTAATCTTTCCGGCATCAATTAAGTTTCTTGTTTTTTGGGATGAAACATATTTAGCATGCGGAAAACCAATGATAGAAGTTTGTTCATTTAATAATTCTATCATAGGAATGTGTGTGGTAGAGGTAACTACAATTCGTTTAATAGGAACTTTAATAATTTGGTATTTACCATCTACAATTGTAATTTGATTATTTTTCTCAATGATAAACTCAAAATTTTCTTTAGAATTTTGGTATGCTGCTTTAATAATAAGTCTTTTTACACCCTGGTTTTCAATAATATCGAAACCTTTGGCATATTTAATTTTTGATGCAACAACTTTTAAGGTTTTAGAAGGAATTTCCTTTTTACATGATAAAGAGCTTATTAGAACTAAAAAGCACACAATTTTTAAAGAAGCAATTTTCATTAGAATTATTTTAAACTACAAGATTACAAAAATGTTTTTTAATATCAATTTATAAAGTACATTTGCAGCGATATTAGGTTTTAGTGTAAACAATACTTTACATTAAATTAAAAGGGAATCTAGTTAAAATCTAGAACTGTACCCGCAACTGTAAGTTTATGCTGAGCTAGATTCAGCACCTTAATTAAGGATGTTATTAATTCTTAAACCACTGACATTTTATTGTTGGGAAGGTCTAATAACATAAAACAAGTCAGGAGACCTGCCAATAATCACGAGTTAAAAACTTTCGGGATAAAAGTTTATGTACTAATCTATTTTCGTACACAAAATTTACCTGATTTATTGTAAATCAAATTTATTAAAAAAATGAAAAAACAATTATTAATTGTAGGTGTATTGGCATATAGTTTTGCTAGCACAAATCTTATTGCACAAAAAAAACAAGTAAGAAAAGACAAAGTAGAAACCTTAGATGAGGTTGTTGTAACAGCAACTAAATTTGCATTAAAAAAAGAAAACACTGGTAAGGTAATTACAAAAATCACACAAGAACAATTAGAACAAAGTGCTGGGAAATCTGTAATAGAAATTTTAAATACAGTAGCTGGTATTGATGTTAGAGGTGTAAATGCAAATCCAACAGAGCCAAGAAGTATTAATATTAGAGGCGGTAGAAGTAGGCAAGTTTTAGTTTTAATAGATGGTGTTCCTGTAACAGATCAATCAGCAATTAATCAAGAATTCGATTTACGTT
>CAYWOM010000245.1:0-3680 GCA_964459905.1 uncultured Polaribacter sp.
CGATGATATTTGCAGAAACTTCTGCCAATCTATATACGTTTGCTTCACGAGAACGATAATCTCCTCCTTTTACGGTATCATAAAATAAACGATACGTAGAATCTCCGTCTCCCTGATAATTTTTTGCCGCGTTGATTCCTCCTTGAGCGGCTATTGAATGGGCTCTTCTTGGAGAATCTTGGTAAGCAAATGCTTTTACATTATAGCCCAACTCTGCTAATGTAGCAGCAGCAGAACCACCTGCCAAACCTGTACCAACAACAATAACATCTATATGACGCTTATTTGCCGGATTTACCAAATCTATTTTATTTTTATAATCTGTCCATTTATCTTTAATTGGACCTTGAGGTACTTTTGAATCTAAAGCCATAACTTTATAAGATTAATGGTTAAGGTGATGAAATAATGCAATAAAAATAAATCCTAAAGGAACTATAATTGAATATGCTTTACCAATAGTTTGTAATGTTTTCTTTCTTCCTGCAGTTCCACCCATCGATTGAAATGCTGATGTGAATCCGTGTGCCAAATGCAATCCTAAAAACACAAATGAAATAACATACGCTGCTACTCTAATTGGACTCATAAATTTATGAACTAATTCTTCGTGATAACGAAAACCATCTACGCCCGCCATGGCACCAGACCAATCTCCTTGAATAAATTTTGTGTTGATTTCTGGAAACCAAAAATCGATAAAGTGTAATACGATAAAAGCCAAAATTGTAATTCCGCTATAAATCATGTTTCTACTCATCCAAGTAGAATTTGCTGCGCCATTATTTTTAGCATACGAAGTTCCGTTTGCTTTTTTGTTTTTCAGTTCTAAAATAAAACCCATTACAAAGTGAAAAACAACTGCAAAAATTAACACAGGTTGTAAAGCAAATTGTACCACAGGATTTGTTCCCATAAAATGGGAAATTTCATTAAAAAGTTCTGGGCTAAAAACCGATAAAATATTTATTGATAAATGTTGTAAAAGGAAGAACATTAGAAAAAATGCCGAAAGTGCCATAGACACTTTTCTTCCAATTGAAGATTTGAAAAATCCGCTCATTGTATAATTTAATTAAATTTAATAACAAAAATACGGCTAAAGGATTCTGAAAGCAAAGAAATTACAACGTTTTCGTATATATTTAGAATGGGTTTAAATTAGTGAAGCTCAATTTTTAAAAGTTGCAAAGCAACGCATTAAAAATTGTTAGCAGAACTAATCCCGTTTTTAGGCGGGATCTTTCAGTTTTATTACAAATAATTGATAAAGACACTATGGATACAAATCAGAATCCACCAAACACTTATTATTCTCCCATTTCCCTTTTAAATCATTTTTTGGAATTACTTTTCCATCACAAGTTAAAAAATTACCTTTTTTATCTTTTTTAATAATTTTCATTTTACCCGATTTAATGGCGTTTACAATTTTAAAAATCAAGTTATTTTTAGAAATTTTACTTTTTTTAGCAACCAATTTTATTCCTTCGTCATTGTTATATAAGTCCATCTCAGATGAAATTTCATCAGGAACAACACCGTCTTCTAACTTTCGTTTTTTGTAGGTAATATAATTGTCTTTTTCGTGTGCTTTCCCTAAAGATCTTGCACTCCGTTTTCCTAGTTTTTGATGCAACTGCGCTGTCCAATACGCATGTCTAAAAGCATCTACTTGTCCGCCAGATCTATCTCCATCTAGTAAATTTGTTTTTGCAATAGAGTCTGCAACTTTAATTACCTCTAAAGATATTCTTAAGGCTTTTTTTGCTTTAAATGGATGAAAAATTACCCAGGTTTTTAAAGGACAAGAAAGTTTAGAAAATCTCTTAAAAGCAGATTGTGAATTTGTTGAAATTACAAATGTAAAAATAAGTAACTGAACTATTTTTTTCATTTTAAAATAGAAGTTTAATTAATTTTTAAAATTTTAAAATTTATTTTATTAAAATTAATACTAGTATTTTCTTGTTTTCCTAATAACAATTTACCAATAGGAGAAGAAATAGAAATTGCAAAAAACTCTTTATCTAAAGCTTTTAACTTGCCTGCAGAAATGGATAAGAAGTAATTTAATTTATCTGTAAAAACAATACTTCCTAAATGGGCATTTGTTGCCGTTTTAGAAATATCTATTTTTGCTAGAATCTCTTTCATTTTAGTAATTCCAGCCAATTGTTGTCCAGCTTTTTCCATTTCTAATTGCAACATTGCACGTCCTGTTTCGTGTTTATCTCCAGCAGAGCTTTTCGTTTCTGATTGTAAAGCTTTTTGGTTAGAAAAAATAACCTCTTCCACCGTTTGTAAACGTTTATTTACAAATGCTTCGCACTGGTTGTAAAGTTCTTTTTTAAGATTCATATTCTAAAGTAAATACAAAAGCACCAAAGTTTCCATGATGTGAAATTGAGCAAGAATTGGTCAATAATTTTTCTTTATTATAATAGGCTGGCACTCCAACACTAGTTTTTCTTTTTTTAATGTTTTCTGATGGAACTCCAGTTTCTTCAGAAAGTTTTAATTCAATATCAGTAGCAAGCATTTTTGATGAGCCAATATTAGAAAAAAATGTTCCTTTTTCTTGACTAGTTCTTGCAATTGTGTGAACATAGAATGAATTAAAAAGGGTAGTTGTGTAAAATTTTAGATCTTCAAAAACTACGATACCTTCATTTTTATAGGTTACATTGCATTTAAATTTTTTGGGTGCAAAAAATCTTTTTTCAAACTTTTGTGTATAACATTTGTAAGCAGCTTCTTTCATAGACCAAAATACCCAAACTTGTAAAAAAGGATTTTCGGCTTTTAAAATGGTTTCTTTTTCTTTATTTGTAAATTGTTTCTCTAAAAAACCTTTTCGTTGCCAATTACTTTCTGTTTTTGCGAGGTTTAAATCGATAATATCATTACCAATATTATACATCCATTTTAGATTGAATAACTTTAATAGTCGCTTTTACAGATAGCATTTTCTCCATAGAATCATTATCTATTTCTATATTAAATTCATCTTCTACATCTAAAATAACATCTACCAGATTTGCTGAATTTATCTCTAAATCATTTATGAAATCTGTTTCTTCAGACATGTTTTTAAAACCTTCTTCATTCTGAACATAAGGTTTTACAATTGTAATTAATTTGTTTGTTATTTCTTCTTTTGTCATATTATAATATTTTATGTGCACTTCAACAAGCTCAGTGTAACATTGTAAATCTTAATTGAATTATCGTATTTATTAAATTAATTTGAAATACTAATTTACAAAACGAATGTCAGTCTGAGCTTGTCGAAGACTTATCTATATATTTTTTAAAGATAACACATGCATTTACATCACCAAAACCAAAACTAGCTTTTGCAAGAATATTAATATTTTTCTTAATCATTTTTGTTGGAATTTTATCTTTAGAAATCAATGCTGTAATTTCTGGATGAATATCTTCACAATTACTATTAGGAAAAACAAATTGTTCTTTAATTTGCAAAACTGAAGCTACAGATTCAATTGCTCCTGATGCCGCCAAACAATGACCAATTTGCGATTTTATTGAATTAATATAAGGAAAGTTACCTCTATTTCTTTTCAATGCTTTGGTCCAGTTTTCTATTTCTAAAGCGTCTTTTGAAGTTGCGGTTAAATGCCCATTTATAACATCAATTTCTTCAGTAGAAATAT
>CAYWOM010000246.1:0-3671 GCA_964459905.1 uncultured Polaribacter sp.
TTTTAATTGACAAGAAAAAACATATTAGAGGTATTTATAATGGTTTAAATAGAGCATCTATTGCACAATTAATTACCGATATAAAAGCTTTAAAATTAGAGTAAAAGTATTTTTTAGTAGATTCTATTCAATAATATTCACTTCAATTTCTAAAGAAATACTAAACTTTTGTAAAACAGTTTCTTGTATCTTTTTTGCTAATTGATAAATTTATTTGCCAGAAGCATTTCTATGATTCACTAAAACCAAGGCTTGTTTATCATGCACGCCAGCATCGCCAAAACGTTTTCCTTTAAAACCACTTTGTTCTACTAACCAACCAGCTGGAACTTTATATGTAAGGTCTCCTTGAGCGCAGTCGAAAGGTTTTATCTCATAAAAAGGCAAATTAGGGTTTTCATTCTGAAGTTCTAAAAACTGTTCTTTAGAAATTACTGGGTTTTTAAAAAAGCTACCGCTATTTCCTATTTCTTTTGGATCAGGAAGTTTTGATTTTCTGATAGTTATTACAGCATCAGAAATATCTTTTAAGGTTGGTTTTTTAATGTTTTTTGAAGCTAATTCAGTTTCAATTGCTCCGTAAGAAGTATTTAATTGATGGTTTTTTTTCGTCAATTTAAAACGAACAGAAGTTAGAATAACTTTACCCTTTAATTCGTTTTTAAAAATTGAGTTTCTGTAACCAAATTGACAATCATTATTAGAAAAAGTCATTTTTTTACCAGTTTCAATTTCTAGACCTTCAACTTTGGTAATTGTATCTTTTACTTCAACTCCATAAGCACCAATGTTTTGAATTGGGCACGTACCAACATTTCCAGGAATTAAAGATAAATTTTCGATTCCTCCATAATTTTGAGAAACGCACCATAAAACAAATTCGTGCCAGTTCTCACCAGCATTTACAGTAAGATAAACATTATTGTTATCTTCTCTGTCAATTGAGATGCCTTTAATATCTATATGAACAACTAATTTTTCGATATCATTTATAAGCAACATATTAGATCCGCCAGAAATTAAGAAAATATCTTTTTCTATCTTTAAAAGTTGTTGCAACTCGTAAAAAGAAGTAATAGAAACAAAACGTTTGGCATTTACAGAAATACCAAACGTATTGTAATTTTTAAGCGATATGTTGTGTTGGATATTCAAATTAGTTTTTTTTTCAGACCAAACAGGTTTTTGAAAATTTGTTGGGTTTGAATTAAAATTTATATTAATCTTTATAAACTTTTAAAGCCTCTGCTAAAACTTTAACAGCGCTTTTTAAATCGTTTTCATTTAAAACATACGCCATTCTTATTTGATTTTTTCCTTCACCTTTGGTAGAATAAAATCCGCTTGCAGGAGCTACCATAACTGTTTCATTATTGTAACTAAATTCTTCTAAAAGCCATTGTGCAAATTTATCGGAATCTTTTACGGGCAATTCTGCAACACAATAAAAAGCGCCTTTTCGCTTGGCAACTTTTACGCCTTCTATTTTCTGTAATTCGTTAACTAAGGTATTTCTTCTTGAAACATATTCTTCAATAACATCATCAAAATAACTTTGTGGTGTGTCTAAAGCAGCTTCACTTGCAATTAAAGCGTACGTTGGCGGACTTAAACGCGCTTGCGCAAATTTAATGGCAGTTTTAATAAATTCATCATTTTTAGAAACAATACAACCAATTCTTGCGCCACACATGCTGTAACGTTTAGATACTGAATCTATTACAATAGCATTATTTTCTAGTCCTTTTAAAGATAAAACAGACGTGTGTTTTAATCCATCGTACGTAAATTCTCTATATACTTCATCAGCAATTAAAAACAAATCGTGTTTTAAAACAATCTTTTTTAGTTTTTCTATTTCCTCTTCAGAATATAAATATCCGGTTGGATTTCCTGGGTTGCAAATTAAAATTGCCTTGGTTTTATTGGTAATTAGTTTCTCGAATTCTTCAATCTTTGGAAGCGCAAAATTATCTTCAATTTTAGAAATTACAGGAACTACTGTTACGCCAGAAGCGGTAGAAAAACCGTTATAATTTGCATAAAAAGGTTCCGGAATTATAATTTCATCCCCAGGATCTGTAATACTTCCAATGGTAAAAAGTAACGCTTCAGAACCACCAGTTGTTGCAATAATATTCTTTGCAGAAACAGGAATGTTATTTTTTATATAATAATTAGCTAGTTTTGTTCGATACTCTTCAGAACCTTCAGAACGAGCATAAGCTAACGTTTTAATGGTGTTGTTTTTAACAGCATCTAATGCAACTTGTGGTGTTTTTATATCTGGCTGACCAATGTTTAAATGAAAAACTTTAGTTCCTCTTTTTTTTGCATCTTCTGCAAAAGGCACCAATTTTCTAATTGGTGATTCTGGCATTTGTACTCCTTTTTTAGATATTGAAGGCATAATATTTTTTCTAAAATTAATCTCTGCAAATTTGCAAAATATATTTTACAACTAAGATTTTATTTATAAAAGTTTAAAGGTTAAATTTTTCCTAAAATAATAGCCACACTAATCTTAATTTGTAACTTGAAATATAAAATATTTCTTCTTGAAAAAAATAATTACATTTTTTTTTATTTGTTGTTTTTTTTATAAAACAAAAGCCCAATCTGATTTTCAAATAATGGGTTCAAACCTTAATAGGCAACAAATTAATTTTAAACTAATTAATAATTTAATTGTAATTCCACTAGAAATTAACGGAAACGAATTGTCTTTTATTTTAGATACTGGTGTTAATAATACTATTCTTTTTAACTTATCAAAAAACGACAGTTTAGGTCTTTTAAATACTAGTAAAATTATGTTGCGCGGTTTAGGAAAAGGCGATGCGGTGGCTGCTTTATTATCAAAAAATAATACTTTTAAAATAAAAAACATAGTTAGCAATAACCAAGCTTTATATGTAATTTTAAATGACTATTTTGATTTGTCTAGTAAAATGGGAACTACAATTCATGGTATAATAGGGTACAATTTATTGAAAAACTTTGTGGTTAAAATAAATTACAAATCCAAAAAAATAGATTTTTACAATCCTAAAACCTTTTCGTATAAAAAATGTAAAAAATGCGAAACCTTGCCCTTTCTATTTTATCGAAAAAAACCCTACATAGATGTAAAAGTTCAATTAGATACCATCGGTAATAAAATGACTGATGTTAAAATGTTAATTGATTCTGGTGGAAGTGATGCGCTTTGGTTGTTTGAAAACTCTAAAGAAAATATTAAAACACCAAAACGTTTTTTTAATGATATTTTAGGAGAGGGTTTAAGTGGCCCTATTTACGGTAACAGAAGTAGAATATCTAAATTTAAATTAGGTGTTTTTGAAATAGAAAATCCAACCGTTTCTTTTTTAGATTCTGCGTCTACACATAATGCTCGAAAATTTAAGCAAAGAAATGGCAGTATTGGTGGTAGTATTTTAAGAAGATTTAAAATTTGGATAGATTACCCTAACAAAAAAATTACTTTTAAAAAGAATGGCTCATTTAAGAGTGGTTTTAATTATAATATGAGCGGTTTAGATGTTGTTTATAATGGTAAACAGCTTGTAAAAGAGGTGATTCAAAATTTTACAACACCTTACAATCAAAAAGCAGACAGTAATAATTCCGTTTCTTTTGTAACTAAATATTCATTTAAATTTAAATCTTCT
>CAYWOM010000247.1:0-3666 GCA_964459905.1 uncultured Polaribacter sp.
ACAAGAACAAAATGAGTTAATTAGCAATTATTTGTCAGGTAGAATTCAAACTATTTTTTGGTCATTTTTACATAAAGAACAACAAACTAAATTACAGATTTATGTAGAAAATGATTTATTTAAATTATTAGAGAGTAATGTGCCATCTAATATTAAGAAAACTTTATTTAGATTGTATCAAAACATTGCAATTTCTAAAGAAGGAAAAAATAATTTATTCGCACTTTGGAAACAAAAAAAGAAAATTATAAACCTCTTTTTAAACGAAAACGATTTTACTTCTTTAGCCATGAAGTTGGCAATTTATAAGCATTTAAAAGCAGTAGAAATTTTAGAAGAACAACAAGCCAAAATAACAAATTTAGATAGATTACAGCGTTTTAAATGGTTGTTACCATCGCTTTCTAATGACCAGAATGTAAGAGATGCTTTTATGATATCGCTCTTACAAAAAGAAAACAGAGAAAAAGAATCTTGGGTGCAAATAGCATTAAATAATCTGCATCATCCACTAAGGCAAAAATCTGCAACAAAACACTTAAAAGTTATTTTAGAAACATTAGAAGAGGTGCAATTAACAGGCGATATTTTTTTTCCTAAAGGATGGTTGGCTGCTTCATTTGGCAACTATTCATCAAAAGAAGCCAATGCTATTTTACAAGATTTTTTAAAAGCTAATTCTAATTATAATCCTATTTTGTTGAAAAAAATATTACAAACTACAGATAATTTAGTGAGAGCGCAAAATATTAAAAAATAGTATGAATTTAACCGAAGTTACATCATTAGAAATAAAAAATTTAGACATCCTTGCAAAACAAGTAGTAGAAGGTTTTATTACCGGAATGCATAAAAGTCCATTTCATGGGTTTTCTGTTGAGTTTTCTGAGCATAAATTATACAATAAAGGCGAAAGTACACGCCATATAGATTGGAAATTATTTGCAAAAACAGAAAAATTATATACAAAAAAATACGAAGAAGAAACCAATTTACGCTGTCATATTATTATAGACAATTCTGCTTCTATGCATTACCCAATTGTAAAAAAACAGACTATAGATACTTTAAATAAAGTAGGTTTTTCCGCCGTTGCCGCGGCTTCTTTAATGGAGATTTTAAAAAGACAAAGAGATGCGGTTGGTTTAAGTATCTATTCAGATTCATATGAGTATTACGCACCAGAAAAAGGAAGCGAGCGCCACCGAAAAATGATTTTAAATCAATTAGAAAGCCTTTTAACAGCTACATCTACTAAAAAAACAGAAACCTATACATACTTGCATGAAATAGCAGAAAACATTAACAGACGCTCTTTAATCTTTCTTTTTACAGATATGTTTCAAACAAATACAGATAAAGAAGAGTTGTTTGATGCGCTTCGTCATTTAAAATTTAACAAACATGAGGTTGTTTTGTTTCACACTTATGATGCAGAAACCGAATTAAACTTCAATTTTGATACAATACCAAAAAAATTTGTAGATGTAGAAACCGGAGAAGAAATAGATGTATATGCTAAAAATGTACAAGAAAAATATACAGAATTAGTAACTGATTATTTTAAAGGTTTAAAAAATAAATGTTTACAGTATAAAATTGATTATTTACCAGTAAATATTCATGACGGATTTCATCAAGTTTTAACCTCTTGTTTAGTTAGTAGAAAAAATTTTAAATAATTTTTTTAAAAATTACTTGTTTATCTAAAAATGTGTGTTATATTTGCACCCGCTATAAGCAACGGTCTGGTAGTTCAGCTGGTTAGAATGTCGCCCTGTCACGGCGAAGGTCGCGGGTTCGAATCCCGTCCAGACCGCAAAAAGCATCTCAAATGAGATGCTTTTTTGGTTAAAAAAAGTAGTTAAATAATTAATAATACAATTTATTGCTAAAAATGAAATCTGATTTTACAGAATTCACAATTTTTATTAAACTTCTACTAAATTATTTGTTTATCTAAATTTAATCTTTAGATTTGCTTACTTAAACAAAGACAATTAAGATGTTAAACAATTTTTGGACACGTTTCTATTTTTACTTTTATTTTTTAAATAAAAGAAGAGACTTTGTATCATGTTGTTAAAAAACAGTTATAAAATATAAAGTCTCGAATTTAATTCGAGACTTTTTTTTTGATATTATAAATGAATAAAATTATTGCCATACAAGGAGCAGAGGGCTCAAACCATCATAAAGTTGCACGCGACTTTTACGGAACAGCAATACAATTAAAAGAATGTATGTCTTTTGATGTTTTGGTAGATAGTTTGTTAGATAATACTGCCCATTTAGGTATTATGGCTTTAGAAAACACCATTGCGGGTTCTATTATACCTAACTACGCTTTAATAGATAGATATAATTTACACATTGTAGATGAAGAGTATTTAAATATTCATCATCATTTAATGTGTTTAAAGGGGCAAAAACTCGAAGATATAAAAGAAGTTTGGTCGCATCCAATGGCATTATTACAATGCAAAGATTTTTTTAAAAAACACCAACATATAAAATTGGTAGAAGATGTAGACACGGCAGAAGTTGCTAAAAGAATTACCAAAGAAAATTTAAAAGGAATTGCTGCGATAGCACCAAAAATAGCCGCAGAAATTTTTAATTTAGAAGTTATAGAAGATGAAATTCAAACTATTAAAGACAATGCTACGCGATTTGTAATTGTACAAACAACAGCACCAAATAATGGTACTGAGTCTATAAACAAGGCTTCTTTAAAGTTTCAATTAAATCATAAAAGAGGCAGTTTAGCCGCTATTTTAAATG
Organism: uncultured Polaribacter sp.; assembly: GCA_964459905.1. Lineage (GTDB taxonomy): Bacteria > Bacteroidota > Bacteroidia > Flavobacteriales > Flavobacteriaceae > Polaribacter. The sequence continues at coordinate 2,785 of CAYWOM010000247.1, forward strand.
TACTAAGCGATTGTAAAATGAATTTAACCAAAATACAATCTTTACCAGTTATAGAAATGCCTTGGAAATATTCTTTTTTTGTAGATGTAACTTTTGATGATTATAAAAATTATCAAAAAGCAAAAGCAATTTTAGAAATAATGGCAGAAGAATTTAAGATTTTAGGAACCTATAAAAATGGCAGGCGTTAACCAACTCTAAACCCGTTACAGTATCAAAATAAAATAATATGATTCAACCTGCAAAAAGATTAGACACTGTGCAAGAATACTATTTCTCTAAGAAATTAAGAGAAGTAAGTGGTTTAATGGCTGCTGGAAAACCTATTATAAATATGGGAATCGGCTCTCCAGATTTGCAACCACCAACACAAGTTTTAGAAGCAATACAAGGTAGCTTAGATGATACTTCTGCCCATAAATACCAATCTTACCAAGGATTACCAGCATTAAGAAATGCTATTTCTAGTTTTTATAAAAATAAGTTTTCGGTAGTTTTAAATCCAGGAAATGAAATATTGCCATTAATGGGAAGCAAAGAAGGAATTATGCACATTTCTATGGCTTTTTTAAATGAAGGCGATAAAGTTTTAATTCCCAATCCGGGCTATCCAACCTATACATCTGTTACTAAATTAGTAGGTGCAGAGCCACTTTTTTATAATTTAAATGCAGCACATAATTGGTTGCCAAATTTTAAAGAATTAGAAAAACAAGATTTAACAGCTGTAAAAATAATGTGGGTAAATTATCCGCACATGCCAACAGGTACAAACGCAACTTTAGAAATGTTTACAAAGTTAGTGGCTTTTGGTAAAAAACACAAAATTTTAATTATTAATGACAATCCGTATAGTTTTATTTTAAATGATAAACCTATTAG